>JAURIU010000020.1 GCA_030832605.1 Rhodoluna sp.
CCGCGCGCCTGGTCGCTTCACCACGCCGAGCCTTTCGGTCCGATCGACTCGATCGTGCTCGTTGATACCGAGGCCGAGTTCATCGCAGCCATGAACGTTTCGAACGGAAACCTGGTGTCTTCGGTTGCAACCGATGACATGGCGTTCGCCAAGCGTGTGCGTGAAGAAATTTCTGCCTTCAAATTCGGCATCAATGCGCCGCGTTCACGTGGCGACCGCGAAGAGGTCTTCGGTGGCCTCGGTGCCTCTTGGCGAGGTGCGTTCGTTGGTGGAGATCTGCTAGTTGACGCAATCACAGATGGAGATCGTCAAATCTTTGGAAACTTCAAGGGCGGATCTCGCTATCCGGAAGGCTTAGACCTCTAAGTCATCGCACCCTGAGATAGTGTTTCTTCATGACCGAAATTCAGCGCCCCATTCTTGAACCCATGCTCGAACCGGCACCAACTTTGCTCACCATTGAAGAGGTGTTCGAGGGCACTGGCGTTGAAGCTCCAACCGGTGCAACCGTAAAGGTTCACTACCTCGGCGTCGACTACGAAACCGGCGAAGAGTTCGACTCATCTTGGGGCCGAGGCGAGCCAATCGAGTTTCCTCTAAACCGCCTGATCAAGGGCTGGCAAGAAGGTATCCCGGGCATGAAAGTCGGCGGTCGACGCACACTGATTTGCCCACCCGAGCTGGCATACGGTCCAGCCGGCGGCGGTCACCATTTATCGGGTCGCACCCTAGTTTTCGTCATTGATTTACTGGGTGTTGTTTAGCCGACAGGGCTAAAGCACTATCTGGACCATAAGCGGTTAGCGGCAACTAGCCGATGAAGCTAAGGGGCAGGCGACATCACCCAGAGAACTTCGATTGTCTGCGCACTAGGGTTTCTCCAGGTGTGTGCGTCTCGGCCTCTGAAGGTCATTGCGTCGCCGGTGTTTAGAGTGTGATGTTCTGGGCCGAGAATGACTTCAAGTTGCCCTTGAAGAACGTAAACGAATTCCACTTCGCAGTTAAGCGCGTATAACTCATCGCCGCCTGAGCCGCCCGGAGCGATTTTGGAATGCAAAACCTCAATGCTGGTCTGGTTTCCAGACGAGAGCAAAAACTCCTTCGCATCGGTTCCGCCGAAGTTGACTTGCGCACCGTCTCCAGCTCGCACGATCGCGCTAGCTGGCGGGTCGAAGAGCTCGCCGACTTTGAGTCCAAGTGCCTCGCAAACCGAAACCAGAGAAGCGACCGACGGCGCAACCTGGTCTCTCTCTAGTTTGCTAACGAACCCCTCGGTTAGACCGGCAGCTGCTCCGACCTGCCCGAGGGTTAAACCTCGAGCCAATCTGGCGGCACGTAGTCTTCCGCCAATTGGAATTTCTGCTCTGGCGGCCTGCGTCTTCCTGGTCTGAGCCATCAGATGCCGATCTCCATGGCAACCGCACGAACGGGAGCGCCGTCGATGCCGATGAACTTCATGGGGAGTAGCGAAACAATAGGCCTCTGAAAATCAATGGCGCTTAGATTGGTTAGGTTTTCGCAGATCACACCGCCAGCCTCCGCGATCATGTGGTGGGCGGGAAACCCGTTTCCAAGATGTTCTTCGTCAGGAGTCTCATCGATGTTGATTGCGTCAAGCCCAAAAGTTAAAACCCCCCTAGCCAGCAGCTCTCGAACTAGGCCTGCGTCGAGATATGGATTGTCGAAGTACTCATCGGTTCCGTAGTGGCGACTCCAGCTTGTCTTGAAAATGGCGATGTCGCCAGGCTGGATGTTCTCGAGTTGGGATCCTAGAAGCTCGACTGTTATGCATTGACGTGGCTCGAGAACACCGCAGTCGAATAAGGTTGCAGGGCCAACAAAGAGCGGGAGCGGAACCTCGTCGATGCGTTTCGTGTCGTCGTCAAAGTGGTAGGGAGCATCCACGTGGGTTCCTGACTGGCTTCCCATGCTGATACTTACTAGGTTGAAACCATCTCGCTCTATGGTTGAGTGCTGTTCGATGTGTGGCACCGGGTCACCCGGGTAGACCTGGGTTTCGGAGGTCACCGGGTGTGAGAGGTCTACGACACGAACTATCTTCATAAGAGAAAGTTATTGCCTATTGGTCAAGATGGGAATAGCATTCCGAATAAGTACTGCAGTGTCGCTACTACCCAGAGGACTCAAATGAGCAACGTAACTCAAAACGCCAAGCCAAAGATTACCGAGATTGAAGGCTTCGGCATCGATACGATTCCAGACGCCGACCGCACTTCGACCCCGTGGGACCTTTTCCGAATTCAGTTCGGTGGTGCAAACACTTTTGCCACAGTTCTTCTGGGAACATTCCCAATCGCCTTCGGTCTTTCTTTCTGGCAGGGTGTGGGTGCCGTTGTTCTAGGCGTTCTCGTCGGAACCATTTTCTTGATGCCTATGGGAATCTTCGGCCCTCGAACCGGAACCAACAATGCGGTGTCTTCGGGCGCTCACCTAGGTGTTCGCGGCCGAATCGCGGGCTCGTTCCTATCGCTGCTCACTGCCGTGGCCTTCTATTCGATCTCTGTGTGGGTTGGCGGTGACGCACTGGTTGGCGCTTTCGTCAAGCTATTCGGCGCAACCGACTCTCAGATGCTCCGCATCGGCCTCTATGGCTTGATCGGTCTCATCGTTGTCGTTGTGGTGGTTTACGGCTATCAGTTCATGCTGTTCGTCAACCGCATTGCGGTTTGGCTCAACACCGTGCTCATGCTTCTGGCTATCCTCGCCTTCTCGGGCGTGTTCAACGCTGACTACGCAGGTACTCCAGACGATCTGCTGCTTGGCGGCTTTTGGCCGACTTTCATACTCTCGGCTTTGATTGCCATGTCAAACCCAATCTCGTTCGGCGCATTCTTGGGTGACTGGGCTCGTTACATTCCAAACGGCACCTCAAACGCCAAGCTCATGCTCGCAACTCTGGGCGCTCAGGCAATGACCTTGATTCCGTTCATCTTCGGTGTTGCCACCATGACCTTGGTTACCGGCGGTGACTACGTGGTCGGACTCATCGGTGCGGCACCAACCTGGTACGCATACTTGATCATCGTTGTAGCTTTCATCGGTGGACTGTCAACGGGAACCACATCGCTCTACGGAACGGGGCTGGACTTCTCTTCGGTATTCCCTAGGCTCAGCCGCGTGAAGGCGACCATCGCTATCGGTTCTGTTGCATTCGTGTTCATCGTCGTCGGTCGACTATTCACCGACCTACTCGGTGCCGTGAACGGCTTCGTAGGCGCAATTGTGGTTACCACAACGCCTTGGATGATCATTATGGCGATTGGATACTGGAACCGTCGTGGTTGGTACAGCAGCGAAGACCTCCAGGTCTTCAACCGAGGCAAGACCGGCGGACGTTACTGGTTTGAGGGCGGCATCAACTGGCGCGCAATGGGTCCTTGGATCATCGCCGCAGTTCTCGGTCTACAGTTTGGCTACTACCCACCGGTAATCGAAGGCATGTGGAACGGCGTTGCTGGCGGTATTGACCTCAGCCTCGTGGTTTCAATCGTTACGGCAGCCGTGCTCTATGTTCTAGCGCTTGTGATCTGGCCTGAGCCAGCCTATGCGTTTGGACCCAAGGGCCCTCGAATCGGTCGCACCTCTAAGGGCGAAATCCCAGCGGTTTACTAGGAGCTAGGTTGACCAAAAAAGTACCCAGAACTAATTCGGGTAACAAGATTGGTCAGGTCGATGCAACGATTGTGCCCCGGTTCGCCGGTGCGTCAACCTTTGCTCGCCTGCCAAGAATTGACGAAGTAGCCAAAGCCGACATTGCCGTTGTGGGTATACCCTTCGATGCCGGCGCCAGCTACCGCCCGGGCGCTCGATTTGGCCCTTCACACATCCGTGAATCCTCACGCTTGCTGCGCCCATACAACCAGGCTCAGGACGCCAGCCCTTTTGTTCTGGCTCAAGTGGTCGATGCCGGCGACATCGCAGTCAACCCGTTCAACATTGAGCTGGCAGTCGATCAAATCGAGCTGGGCGTAGACGAACTTCTGAACGACGGAATGCGTTTGGTCACCCTCGGTGGAGACCACACAATCGCCTACCCGATCCTGAAGGCTTTGCACAAAAAGCATGGACCGATAACGGTAATCCACTTCGATGCCCACCTCGACACTTGGGACACCTACTTCGGTGCGCCGCTTACTCACGGAACCCCGTTCCGTCGGGCAAGCGAAGAGGGGCTAATCGATCTCGAATCTTGCCTCCACGTCGGTATTCGAGGCCCGCTCTACGCAGACACCGACTTAACCGACGACAAGAAGCTCGGCTTCGAGGTAGTCACCAGCATCGACATGGATAAACTCGGCGTCGACGGAGTGATTGCCCGAATGCTTTCTCGTCTTGGCGACAAGCCGGTTTACGTTTCAATCGACGTGGATGTTCTCGACCCGGCATTCGCTCCAGGCACCGGCACCCCAGAGATGGGCGGGCTTTCTAGCCGCGAAATGCTGGCACTGTTGCGATCGCTCGAGAACGTGAACCTTATCGGCGCAGACATCGTTGAGGTGTCTCCTCAGTACGACAACGCCCAAATCACAGGAATTGCTGCGGCCCACATGGCCTACGAACTGATTACCCTTATGGCAAGGAGCCTGAAGTGAACGCAGTCGAAGCAGTTTTAAATGCCGCCGCCAAAATCGTCGACGACTTCGGCAACCACCGAACTGCGCAATACTTCGCCGGTTTTGCCTCCGACGCAACTTTTATCTTCTACACCCACACCGAACGCCTGAACTCGAGAGCCGAATACGAGTCGCTCTGGGCAAAGTGGGAGTCCGAAGACGGTTTCAGGGTTCACGCCTGCCGCTCAAGCCACCAAAGGGTTCAACTTATTGGCAACGATGCAGCGGTCTTTAGCCACCTGGTCTCCAGCGACATCGAGTTCGGTGGCGAGGTTTCTACCGTTGAAGAGCGTGAAACAATTGTCTTCGCCAACATGGGAGGCCACTGGGTTGCAGTTCACGAGCACCTTTCGCCCGAAACCGTCGCTTAGAATCTGCGCATGTTAGTTCACCCATACGACAGCGCCATGAGAGAAAACGAATGGCGTGACTGGATTTCCAAGGGTGCCCGATTCGGTGTTTTGGCCGTCGGTGCTGCGCAGGGGCAGGCACCAATCATGGTTCCCACCCACTTTGTTCTGCGCGGCGATGAAATCTTGATTCACCTCCACAAAGTGAACGACGCCCTCCCACTTCTGGAAGTCAACAAGAAGGTTTCACTCTCCATAATTGGTGACTACGCTTTCATTCCAGGCACTTGGCGCGCGAAAGACTCAAACAACTTGCAGGATGGCGTGCCAACCAGCTACTACGCAGCGGTGAACTTTGAGTGCGAGCCCACCGTGGTCTCCGACCCCAACGAAGTAGCGGCAATCATTCAAGAGCACATGACAGAATTCCAGGCGGATGAATCTTACGCGGCCGTTTCGCCAGAGATGCCTCCGTACGGACCAATGATGTCAATTATTCGAGGTGTGCGACTACAGATTGTCAAAGTTGATGCCAAGTTCAAATATGATGATCACAAGCCCTTGGCTTTCAGGGAATCCGTCATTGCAAAATTGCAGGATCGAAACGCTCACCAAGACGTCGGGGCAGCCGCCCAGCAATCTCGACGGTTGGCCGAAATTGGCGAATGGTCGGAGTTCAGGTCTTCATAAACTGATCTTTGGATTCTTTTATCTACAGATGACAAAAAAAGAACCCCTTCGGCGAGGAAGGGGTTCTAGTAGGCCCTGTCGGGATCGAACCGACGACCCACGGATTAAAAGTCCGTTGCTCTAACCAACTGAGCTAGAGGCCCTTGCGTGAAAAGCCGAGGCTTTAGACACCAAGAAAGTCTAACCTAGGGCGAGCATCCAACTCGAAATCGCTATTTGGTTAGAGTAATTGTTTGTCCCGAGTTGTAAAACTCGCGGTTGCCGACTCCATCGCGAACGCTAATCCAGACTTGGTAGGTGCCTTGCGGTGCGTTATCGCCGAAGACGTAGTCCTGTTCAAAGATGGCCTCGGTTTGCGTGAAGCTTATAACTCTAGGATCAGAACCTTTTGCGTGAAGACCGTTTTCGTTGCTGAAACCGCCTCCCTCGCCGTCGAACAAGAACCAAATGTAGACAACTGCAACTATCGATTCGTCGGTTGCCTCAATACGAATAAAGAAGTTTTCGCCTGGCTTCACTGAGTCTGGTAGCTCAAGCTTGGTCACGGTTGGCACCTGGTTATCTGACGATCCGCCGATAACTTCAAACGCGATTCTCTGTTCTGAGGTGTGGCCCATCATGTCTACAGCCCCGACAAATAGCGTGTAAATGTCGTTGACTGCATTTGGTGGCACAGTGCAGCTCAGTTGGTAGGTGCCATTTTTTTCAGAGCCAGAAACCAATTCGGTTGGTATACGAAAACCGCACCATCCGGTGATCCAACCGGGGGCTCCGCCAATAGATCCGTAGACGGCATCAACTGTAGCCACGTCACTCACATTGACGGTGAAGACCGCTAATGTTCCGGCCTGCACCTGCCTGACCTCGGTAGTGATGGCTCCGAATTTCGGACCTTTGCTGTCTAAACTGCAGGCGTCAAGCCTCACGTCGGCTGAATCGGCGTTGCATACGTCATCACCTGCACCGGTTGTAATGGTGTCTGTTCCCTTGCCACCATCGATTATGTCGGCACTGTTACCGGCCGAAAGGTTATCGTTTCCGGTACCACCCTGAAGCATGTCTTGACCGCCGCCGCCGGTGATTCGGTCTTTACCATCACCACCGTTGAGTCGGTCAGCTCCATCGCCACCAGAGATGTTGTCGTTTCCGGCTTCGCCGAGCACAGTGTCGTTGCCGGCACCGCCGACGACGATGTCGTTACCTGAGCCGCCTCGAATAATGTCGTTGCCACCCAGACCATAAATGGTGTCGTTTCCGGCACCGGCACAAATCACGTCGTAGCCGGCGGTGCCGGTGAGCACGTCGGCGTACTTTGTGCCGACGATTGTGCAGTCACTAGCACCTGAAGCGAAGGCGGGAGAGGCTGGAACAAGAAGCGCGCTAGCAAAGAGCGCACTGATCAACAAACTAAGAGTTTTTTTCAACTTTCTTACCTCCCCGACACCAGACATGAAAATCTTTCTTGAGATAAACAATAAATAGTGAAAACCAATTATTCCGAGCGCTCACAGAGGATTCTCAGTGTTCTACTAGGGTTGCAGTATGGGCCAAACGCGCCCAACCAAGGAGGCCTCAAATGGCCCAGAAATCCCCGCAGAAGAACTCGGCAAAGACCGCACCTGCAAAGAACCTCAAAGAGAAGCGCCTCGAGAAAAAGGCGAAATCAGAAGCTAAAGACAAGCGTCAAGAGTAAACACTTTCATCGCTTGAATGGGCAATGCCGGCACAAGTTTGCGCAGCATTTGCCCTGATCGGCCAAGGTCTTCGCATTGAAGACGAAATACCCAGTTTCTGGGTCGGTGTAGCCAGGGTTTTCTAGCGCCATCGAAATGTCGTGGCGCAGCATAATCTCGTCAAAGTTCGGCTCATCGCAAGACAGGCGCTCAGGATGCGGAACATCGAGCTCTCTCGGCAATTTGCGAACTTTTTTTGACATAAGAACAAGAGCATAAGTTTGCTCAGAGCTGGGTTCGTGTAGCCACGCCGCTGCAAGTTGCGTCGGTTCGACTAGCGGCCGTTTTCGCGCTCCAGCGCCGACATCCAGAGTTCGCGACCCGCCTCATCAAAATCGCTTGGTGTGAAGGTTGTTCGCACGCGGTTCAAGCCGGCAACTTGCTCTAGCCCGCTGAACAATCCCGCTCCCAAACCAGCCAAGAGCGCTGCACCAAAAGCCGTCGATTCAACAACTTCGGCTCGCTCGATTCGGCATTGCAACTGGTCGGCTTGAATCTGCATGAGCAAGTTATTAGCGGCGGCACCGCCATCTACTCGTAGGCGCTCGATCTTCTGCCCAGCATCCGCGCTCATCGACTCGAACGCGCAATAAACCTGCCAAGCGATGCCTTCGAGCGTGGCACGGGCAATGTGGGCACGGGTGGTGCCTCGCGTCAGGCCGTGAAGTGAACCGCGAGCATCGGGCTTCCAAAACGGAGCACCGAGCCCGGTCAACGCAGGCACAAAACTCACGCCACCCGAATCGGGCACCGAGGCGGCAAGTGCCTCAACCTCGGCCGAGGTTTCGATGAAGCCAAGCCCATCGCGCAACCATTGCACAGCAGCGCCGGCAACAAACACCGAACCTTCGAGCGCGTAGGTTCTAGAACCGCTCGGATGCTGCCACGCAACGGTCGTCAATAATCCTTCGTTGCTCACCACGGGGTTATCGCCGGTGTTCAGCAGCAGAAACGCACCCGTTCCGTAGGTGCACTTTGCGTCACCTGAGTTAATCGCACCCTGGCCGAAAAGCGCTGCCTGTTGGTCGCCGGCCATGCCGGTGATCGGAAGCTCCAGACCTAAAAAGGCAGGCGGGTAGCTTGTCGCGAGCGCACCGTAGTTGGCCACAATCGTGGGTAGCGCAACGCGCGGCACCTCGAAGAGCTCGAGCAACGAGTCATCCCAGTTGCCTTCGTGCAGATTGTAAAGCTGGGTTCGCGAGGCATTCGAGGCGTCGGTGATGTGCGCCCGCCCGCCGCTTATGCGCGCCACCAGATAAGACTCGACCGTGCCGATTGCGGTTACGCCGGCCTCAACTCCCCGCCAAACCTGTGGCAGGTTTCGCTTGATCCAAAGCAGTTTTGAAGACGAAAAGTATGGGTCGAGCCCGAGCCCGGTCTTTTGGCGAACCTCATCGGCGCGTTCGGTGAATTTAGAGTCGGTCAGCAGCTCGGCGGTGCGGCGGTCTTGCCACACTATCGCGTTGGTCGGTGATTGCAGGGTCTGCTTGTCCCACAGCACCACTGTTTCGCGCTGGTTGGTGATGCCGATGCAGGTTGGCGACTCGGATGCTCCCGCCACGGCTTCGCGCACCGCCGCAAGTGTCGCTTGCCAAATTTGCTCGGGCTGATGTTCGACCCAGCCGGGTTGCGGGAAGTGCTGCTCGAACTCTTGGTACCCGCGCGAGAGCACCTTGCCTTCGAGGCTTACGACCATGGCGGTTACGCCGGTGGTTCCGGCATCGATTGCAAGTATCGCCATTCGCGTCTCCTGCCCTTGCTTAGTGCACCAACGGGTCGAGCCCGGGTGTCACAGTCTGATTTTTGTCATTTCGACTTGGCCACTCGACGATCAACATCGCGATGACCATCAACGAGCCACCGATTACGGTTCTGATCGACAAAACCTCTTGCCCAAGGGCAACTGCGAAAAGTGCGGCGAAGACAACCTCGGTGGTGAGAATAATCGCGACGCGCGAAGCATCCATGATTGATTGCGCCCAGGTTTGAACGAAAAAAGCAATGGCGGTAGCGAAGACGGCCGTGAATAGAACGGCATTCCAAACGTCGGCATCTGGCGGGGTTTGAAAACCAGGGTCGCTCGGATTGAACAGGGCACCAACCCAGCAGATGACCGCAACGGTGGCAAGCTGCAACACCGTGAGCGCATAGGTGTCCCGCCCGGGGCTCCAACGACCGAGGCCGACAATGTGCAGAGCAAACAAAATCGCGCAGGCCAGCAGGCTGATTGTGCCAACATCAAAGCCGAGACCGCCGAGGGTGATAACTCCGAGACCAATGGTCGCAATGATTACACCGAGCAACACCTTGCTCGCGATCTTTTGACGCAACAGCAGCCAAGCAAATAGGGGAGTGAGCACGATGTATAGACCCGTGAAAAATCCGGTGATGGCGGCTGTCGACTGCTCGAGCCCGATGGTCTGAGTGACATAGCCGAGGCCGAGCGCGACACCGAGTAGAACGCCTCGGTTTAGAAAGTTCAAGTTGATGTGGCGAACCAGTTGCGGGCGAATTAGAAACATAACACCAGCGGCGATCGTGAAGCGAAGGGCTAAGAAGTCGAAATAGGGTTGGCGTTCGATGGCATCTTTCATCCACACGAATCCGAAGCCCCAAGACGCAGCAACGATCATCAGAGCGATGGCTGCAACCGAGGTTTTCTTCACCTCACGAGTCTATTTGCGCTTACTGCCTAACGCCGCATGCCTTGCCATCGAAGGAAACACTATGCCGTGCATGGGCCAAACCGAAGCCCAATACATGTGCCCGAGCAGGCCCTTCGGCGCATAAATGGCTCGCTGTGTGAGTCGAGTGCCGGTGGCTGTCTCTTCGAGTCTGAATTCAAGCCAAGCTAGCCCAGGCATTTTCATTTCGGCTCGAAGGCGAAGCAGGTGCGGGCGTTCAATCGCTTCAACTCGCCAGAAATCTAGGGCATCACCCTCGACCAGATGGGTCGGGTCACGTCGACCTCGACGAAGCCCCACACCTCCGATCAATCGGTCCATCAGGCCGCGCAAGCG
This sequence comes from Rhodoluna sp., assembly GCA_030832605.1. Classification (GTDB taxonomy): domain Bacteria; phylum Actinomycetota; class Actinomycetes; order Actinomycetales; family Microbacteriaceae; genus Rhodoluna. The sequence goes on from JAURIU010000020.1 coordinate 10,428, forward strand.
CCAGGCCCAAGTCGCGGTTGAGTATCCGTTGTCGCCGCCGATTGCCTCGACTCTCGCCCAAACCACGTCGATCGGGTCGGTCGAGTCCACCACACGGGTGTCGTTGTAGAGCGTTCCACCGGCCCAGTCTGGGTCGGTAGGAAGCGGGTCAGATGGCGTGCCAGGCACCGAGGCGTTGGTCCAGCGCGTTTCTACGTTTGCCTCTTTGATGCGCGTAAGCGCGAGCTGAACGGCGCTCTTGAAGGGCGTAAGACCGCCAACCGGGTCTGGAATCAAATCACGGATGCGCGAATCTGAAGCCACCACTTCATTCTTGAGGCTCGCAACCAAACGTTTGGCCAGGGTGTATGGCACGGGGGTCACCAGGCCAACCCAACCCGACGAAAGTCTTGGCGTGAGCACCGGAATCGGAATGATGATCCGCTTTCGCAAGCCAGCTGCCGCTGCGTACTGCATCATCATGTCTTTATAGGTGAAAACCTCTGGCCCACCGATGTCGAAAAAGCCGGTGATCTTCGGGTCGATGGCTGCCGCGCCAACCAGATAGCGCAGAACGTCGCGAATCGCGATTGGTTGAATTCGATTGTTCACCCATTTAGGCACGGTCATGATCGGAAGACGTTCGGTGAGGTAGCGCAGCATCTCGAAAGACGCGCTTCCTGAACCGATTACTACGCCGGCTCGAAGCTCGATGGTTGGCACACCCGAAGCGCGCAAAATCTCACCCGTTTCGGTGCGTGCCTTTAGGTGCGGCGATAGAGTCTCTGAATCGGCGATGATTCCGCCCAGGTAGACGATGCGTGAAACCTTCGCTGCCTTGGCAGCATTCGAGAAGCCGTGTGCAAGTGAGCGCTCTTCGGCCTCGAAATCGTCTTTGCTCATTAGTGCGTGAAGCAGGTAGTAGGCGACATCCACGCCCTTGAGTGCATTTGCCAGAGCCTTGGAGTCGTGCGCGTCACCCGTGGCAATCTCAATCTGGTCAAACCACGGATGCTCGTGCAAACGCTCGGGGTTGCGGGCAAGTATGCGCACGCGATAGCCGTGGGCCAACAGTTCACGAATGAGTCGCCCGCCGATGTAGCCGGTGGCTCCGGTCACCAAGCACAGAGCTGGCTGACCCTTTGCGTTTTTGAGGACGGGGAGGTCTGCCGCTAGCGGCTCAGCGGATCTCACTGCTCTTTGATTCCGTCTGAGGTGATCTTGAAGCTCGGTGTTTGCTCGCCTGCCTCTATAGCAGCACCAAGTTTGTTTTCACTTGGGGCAAGTGGGCAGGTAGCAAAGTCGGTGTATGCGCAAGGAAAGTTGGCCGACATGTTGAAGTCAATCACCCAGTGGTCGCCGTCACGTTTGGCCGAGACTGATCGGCCGGTACCGTAGGTTGTCTTACCACCGCTGGCGTCTTTAAAAATCACCCAAAGCACATCAGGGTCTGGTCGGTTGAAGGCAATTAGTGCGTGCTCCTGACCATCCAGTTCGAATACCAATCGGCCGGGGGAGTCATAGTTGTTACCCAACTCGCCAGCAACCGAAGATACGCCAACATTTCGCTCGTCAGCCTCGAGCCGAGCATCCACCCGGAATTTCGGGTTGTAATCGAAAACTTTCACACCATCGAATCGGCCAAGCGCAGGTGACTTCGAGTTTCTCGGCCGCAAAATGATTCGACCGCCGCGACTGGCAAGTTCAAGAACGCCATCGGCCATCGGCACCATGACTTCACTACCGTGCTCGACGACCCAACTCTGCCCAGCGGCGCCTTCGAATCCGAAGCTGAACACCTCGTGGTCGATCGCGTGCCATGAACCCGAGAAGTCTTCAAAGGTCTGTGGGTTTTCATCGAGCCAGTTCATGCTGGTTACCGACAAGAAACCGGTTGGGTTTCGCCAGGCAGCATTGCGAGAAGCTAACCACTGTTCAAATTCGTTCACTTTGACTCCTCCAGCTGAATGGTTGGTGTTTGAATTTCTAACCCCACAACTCGTCTCTTACTTCCTGAACCCTTGGTCAGGTGCACGATCAACATCTGACCTGGCTCCAGCGCACGAGCTTCGTGAATCAAAATCTCTTGAGCTGGGGTGGCATGTTTTGACAGTGTGTCGAGGATGGTCGGCAGCGCGGGTCGGTGACTGCACAGCACCGCGGCTGAACCTGTGGCCAAAAGTTTTTCGACGGTTTTGGCCGTGCGCTGTGGCCCGTTTGCGTTACCAAACTCGCTCAACTGACCTCGTTCGATCAGTTTTAGTCCTTTTGAGCGCGCGTATGGAAGCACCGTATTGGCGCAACGAGACCAAGGGCTGCTAACCACCGTGGCAATGCCGTATGCCGCCAAAATTGGCACGATTGCCTTGGCTTGTTCTTGACCAAGCGGCAACAGCGGTCGGTGCGCCTCGTCTTTTGGCCACTGGCTTCTCGGTGTGGCCTTAGCGTGGCGCAACAGCACAAACGGGCGAGTCATCAGAAGACCCTGACGATGCAGTTCGACAATTTTTGTCAAGAATTCTTTGTCCTGCGGGTAGCTCAGAAGCTCTTCAAGTTCGGCTGGAGTTTTCCACTCCACCTTTTCGACTTCTTCATCTGGTTTAAACGTGCTCTTAGCTAAGGCCTTCTCGGTCACTTTTGCGGCCCAATAGTGAACCTCTTTGGCAGCCCCGTTTTGAAGCATGTAGTTTTGCTTGCCAAGGTGCACACCGAGTTTTACCTTGTACCCAGTTTCTTCATGAATTTCTCTCACGGCTGCTTGAGGAAGGGATTCGCCAGCGTCTACTTTTCCTTTTGGCCAAGACCAATCGCCGTAGCGCTTTCGATGGATAATGGCGATGAGTAACTGACCGTCGACTTCTCGCCAGCAGAGCGCCCCTGCCGCAAAAACCGTCATCTAGCCGCGGCCTCGCTTAGCGCCGATGCGACGCATAACTTCGTCTTGAACGTCGATCAGCTTCTCGCCGGTTGCCGAAAGCTTGTGGCGAGTCCAGACCCCGTCACTGCCCAAGCGCCAAGACGCAGCCTCTTCAGACATGGCCAAATCGAACAGCGATTCGATCTCTTGCATGTGATCAGGTTGCACCAACTGAACTAGAGCTTCGACTCTGCGGTCAAGATTTCGGTGCATCATGTCGGCAGAGCCAATGTAATAGCGAGGGTCGCCACCGTTTGCAAAAGCAAACGCACGTGAGTGTTCTAGATAGCGACCCAGAACAGAGCGAACATTGATGGTGTCGCTTAGGCCCGGCACTCCTGGCCTTAAACAACACATGCCACGAACGAAGATGTCCACCGGAACTCCAGCCATACTCGCGCGGTACAGAGCATCGATTATTTGTTCGTCAACCAATGAATTCATCTTGAGGCGAATTCGCGCCGGTTTGCCAGCTGCCTGGTGAGCAATTTCGGCATCAATTCGTTCGACTAGCCCTTCGCGGACTCCATTTGGCGAAACCAATAGTGACGAGAAGGCTGCATCTGGTGCATACCCGCTGAGTCTGTTGAACAGCTTGGTTAGATCTTCGCCAACCGATTCTCGCGCTGTGAGCAATCCGAAATCTTCATAGAAGCGAGCGGTCTTTGGATTGTAGTTACCTGTTCCGACGTGGCAGTAACGGCGCAATTTTTGTTGACCTTCTGCCAACGGGGCGCACGAGGTTGGCAACCAAAGATGGCGTTATTGAAGTATCTGGT
>JAURIU010000021.1 GCA_030832605.1 Rhodoluna sp.
TTTGCCAGAGTTTTCGGCTGCGGAGTTGGTCAAGAAGCTTGTAAACGAACTCGATGAAGTTGCCGCCACCGGTGAAATTCCCTCGGCACTATTGAGCCGCTGGGAAAGTGCGCTCGAGGATGTTTCGCTCTTTCGCTACCAGCCAACCGTGGTTCACGGTGAACTGAGCGCCGACACGGTTCTCGAACTCGACGGTCAGGTTTCGGCGGTGCTCAACTGGGGTGCGCTTCACCTCGGCGATCCGGCTCAAGACCTAACCTGGCTCGCATCAACCGTTTACGGCGAGTTGTTCGATGCCGTGATGCTTTCTTATGCCAAAACTTCTGGCTCTTCAGATGCCGGCTTGAAACAGCGCGCCGCTCTCTACAACGAGTTAGCCCACGCGCGCTGGCTACTACTTTGCATCAAGAAGCAAGACGAGCAGGCGATTGCCGAGGCTCGGGCCGAGATTACCTACTTGGCTCAAGATCTTGAAGACGGAGTTTTGCCCGCTTTGACTGCTTCTGCCTTCATATCGGCAGCAGCGGCCGGTGCTTTTGTGACGGCAGAACAAGCGGATGCGGGGGCTGCAGACGACAGCGAAGAAGACGTCGAAGAACTGAACCTTGAAGCTGTTGCCGAAGACATCGACGAGTCTGGAGACGATGACGCAACCTCGGAAGCTTCGACGGAGACCGCTCCACTTTCTCAAGTTGAACTTGACGACAAGACTCGAGAAATCGAGTTACCCGACAAATCCGACAACGAACTTTTCTAGCTAAACCGTTTCTAGGTTTTGCAGCACGGAGTTCCAGAGTGCGATTAGCTCGCTAGTGCTTAGAACTTCTGGCCTCAAGGCCACATTCTCAGCAACGTAGTAAAGACAAACCGAGATTTGCTCTTCTGGAATATTGTGTCTTCGCGAATAAGCCATTCGATAAAGCGCAAGCTGCAGAGCTCGCTCGGCAATTTCTTCTGTGGTCTTCGGACTCACGCCGGTTTTCCAGTCGACAATCTCGACCGTTTTGCCAGCTAGTTCGGTATCTGATTCGGGAACGTCGAACACCGCATCAATCTTGCAAATAAAGGTGTTCTCGGCGATCGTCACCTGAATTTCGGTTTCGACCTCTCTAGCCTGCAACTTCGCCCACCGCGATGTTTCAAAGTTGGACTGAAGAGTTTCAAGAACCTCTGGTGAAAGCTCATCGATGCGAGCCAAGGCATCTTGGGCATCTAGTACTTCGGCGTTTGAAACCAGACCGTAGCGTTGCTCGACCCAGAGGTGAAAAAGGGTGCCGGTCATGGTTGCCTCGTAAGGTTTTTCGGGCAGCGGTCTTCTGAACTGTTCGGCAAGCTTCTCTGGGTCTTTGACAAAATCCTTGAATCTTGACGCCGGAATGCGAACCGGAAGTTTGACTCGTGTAGCGCTCACCTCGCGCACCGTCACCTCGCGAATGAGCGAGTCGATGTCTGAGTTGATCTGTGCCACCAGTGCATCTGAACTTGACGAAGTCGCACCCTGATCGATACTCGCCTGCACCTCTGCAGCTGCAGCCTCGACCTTGACTCGGTGTCGCTCGCCTAGCGGGTCGCTTGGCCAAACGGCGGTCAGTGCGTGCTGCAGCAGTGGATTTGTTTCACTCTCGTAGCTGGGCAATTCGTAGGGCGTTGTGGCACCTAGAACTTCGATGCGAGGGTCGCGAGTTGCAACAACTTCGAGCAGGTAGGTTGAAGGGTCTTGCTCGGTAGCGCTCGATTTGTATTTCGAACCAGAAAGACGAAGTTCAAGTTTCGGGCGGGTGAATGCCACGTAGGCAAGGCGCCGCTCTTCGCGTTCAAGGTAGACATTGACATCGCTGGTGAATTCTTCGCGAGCCCGCTTGAAGTCTGCTTCGATTGTCACGTTTTTGAGACTGTGTTCAGGGAGTGAAAGTCGATCGCCGCGAAGCGGGTATGGCAAGACACCGGCGGTCATCCAGCCTTTTGAACTGCGAGGCTTTTTCGGAAAGTCATCTTGAATCAGGTTCGGCACGGCGACGTAATCCCATTCGAGCCCTTTGGCGGCATGCACGGTAAGCACCTGAACCACGCCCTTACGGCCAGGCGCCGTTGGGACTTCTAGTTTTTCGCGAGTTTGGGCGAAATCTAACCATTCGATGAAGGCTCCGAGATAGTTCGGCCCAGCGCTCGCATAGCCAGCTACCAACGAGAAGAACGAGTTCAAGTGGGCCATCGGGTTGATGCGTCGAGGGTTTGCCGCTACTTCGATGTCGAGCTGGAGTTCTTTGGCTACGTATTTCACAAAATCGACCAGAGCCAAACCGGTTTGAGAGCGGAGTTCACGCAATAGGGTTGCGGCATCGCGCAGGCGGCGCATCGAGTCTTGAGACATTGAGTAAATCGACTCGAGTTTGCTATCAAGCAAAATGTCGAGCGCATCGACAATCGAAGCATCGTAATCAGAACCGAGATTGCCTTCGACTAGATCCCAGATGCCTTCTGACTGTTTCTTGGCAAGTGACTTGGCATAGCGGTGCAGTCGGGCAATGTCTTTTGCACCAATTCGCCAGCGTGGACCAGCCAGCAGCCGAACTAGCGCGGCACCAGCCGAAGGTGAGTGAACGACTTTGAGGGCGCTGACCAGATCGATGATTTCTGGCATCTCGAGCAGCCCACCAAGACCCACGACATCTACGTCGAGCCCCTGGTTTTCGAGTTCACTGACGAACAGGGCCATTTGTGCCTTGAGCCTAAAGAGCACAGCGGCCGATGCCTGACCATTGTTCTCGGTTAGTTTGTCTTTTACCCAGGTGGCCACGCCCTTGGCTTCAGACACAATGTCTTCTTGCCAATCGACCAAAATCTTGCCCTCTGGCGCTTGTTCTCGAGCCTGCAACTGAACCACTTCGGTTGCAACAATTCCACGTTCGGTCTGAAAAGGGGCGAGCGACGCTAAAGGCTGCGAAATCACGTTCGCGACATCGAGAACAACCTTCGGGTTGCGCCATGAAGTTGAAAGCTTGAGTTGAGTGACCGGTTTTGCTTTGTTGGTGCTGAATGTTTCGACGTATTCGTTCAGGTTGGTTGCGCTAGCCCCGCGCCATCCGTAAATGGACTGGTTTGGGTCGCCGACGGCAAAGACCGGATGATCTGCATAAAGAGCCCGCAAGAACGAGGTTTGCAGGTAGGAGGTGTCTTGGTATTCATCGAGCAACACGATTTTGTGTAGTTCACGTTCGGTGTCGCGCAAGCTATCGATTTCGCGAACGGCGCGTTCGGCCAAGGCCACCTGGTCGCTGTAGTCGACGAATCCCTGCAAAAGTTTTTCGCGACGATATTGCTCGGCCAGCAGCACCAGCACTTCGGTCTTGAAAGCTCCAGCGAAGAAATCGGCGTGGGTTGCCGCCAGCTTTTCTTTCTTAGTTGGAACCGCAGCAATTTGACGTTTCAAATCTGCGATCACAGCGGCAACATCTTCGCCGGTGGCGAGGTTGTCGTTTAGCTCGGCGGCGAGTTTGAGAACCCCGTCGATTGCAGTCTTGAGGGTTAGTTCAACTTCGTCTAGTTGAACACCCAACTCATTACCAAAGTTCAAAACAACCTTTTTGGCCAACTGATAAGCGCTGCTATCGGTGAGCAGTGCTGCCTCGGGCTCGTAACCGAGCGCTAGAGCATTATCGCGAAACAGGGTGTTGGCATAAGAGTTGTAGGTAGAGATGTTTGGCAGCGAATAACCGGTGCTGGTCAAATCGGCCGGCCAGAATTCGGTCTGCTCGAGCCTGGCGATGCCGTTGTTGATGCGCTTGGCGAGTTCTGACGCTGCTTTGCGAGTAAAGGTGAGACCCAAAATGTCTTGAGGTAGGGCAAGCGAGTTGGCGATCAACCACAGCACTCTGATAGACATGAGCTCGGTTTTGCCTGACCCGGCACCGGCAATAACGAGCACGGGGGAATCGAGTGGAGCCTCGACGGCCTTCTGCTGCTCATCGGTGAGTCGCATGTTCGGGTTTTGGGCAAGTTTCGCAGGGTCTTGAATACTCAAGAAAACTTCGTTAGCGCTGATTGTTCTACTCAAAGTAGGTCACCGCCTTCGCCAGGTGCAGTTTGCAATTGCCATAGGAACGCTCGTCGCTGCAGTGCGAGCCGACGTTGGCTACGAACACCCGGTTGCCCATCGCCATTTCTTCAACGACCGAGGCAACCATGTTTTCGAAGTACTCTCGTTTTTCGTCGTTCTGACCCAGCGAATCTTGAGGACGCTCAGACATGCTCTTGTCATTCACAAATACCAACTTTGCGCCGCCGAGCACCGATGCCGAGTCGATCCCGTCGATGTGGTCAAAGGCGTGATTTGCAAACGCAAGTTGGTACAGACCGAGCTGTGGGTGCTCTTGAGCTTTGTCTTTGCTGATTTCGGTGCCGGTCTTTAGGTCAACGATCATGATGCTGCCGTCGGCCAATCTTTCGATTCGGTCAACCTTGCCCGAAACGCGAGCCGAACCAATTTTGAAGTTGAACTTGGCTTCACGGGCAAAAACTTCACCACCAGATTCGCTCACCTGCTGGATGTAGCGAACTAGGTTGCCGATCATGCGCTTGGCGCGACGCTTTTCTCTGGCCTCGAGCCAATCGGCTTCGAACTCGAGCACCGACCACTTTTGCTCGAGAAGCTCTAGAAGTTCGGTTTCGGATTTACCTTCTTCGTGCTCGGCAACCGAGTGAATCAGGGTTCCGAGACTCGCCTCGAAGCTGCTGTCGGTGGCCCCGTGTTCGTTCATGAACCAGTGCAGCGGGCAAGAAATGAACGACTCGAGTTGTGAAGGTTTGATGTAAACCTCAGAGTCGGTCTCGTCAAGGTCGGTGAGTGGCTCTTCGGTAGAGATTGGCAGCAGGCCATACCAGTTAGCCGGATGCGCGCCTGGGGTTTGCTCAATCGCAAGCCGTGCCAAACCTAGCGCGCACGCCATGCGCTCAATCGGGTCGTTGCTCTCGGTAAGTCGACGACGCAACGAGCCGACCATTCCGCGCAGGGTGTATTGGGGTTTCACGAAATCTTCGGTGTCTGGAATGACTCCAAACATCGACCTCATGAAAGTTGAAACTTGCGCGTCTTCAGATTCGACGGCGGTGACCACTAAACGCTCGCTGGCTGCTCCAACAGCCTTGTGCAACATGCGCAATTCATCGGGCAGTTCGTTCTTGGCGACAGCTTCAACCGTTTCGGTGCGACCCGAGGCGAACTGGGCCAATGCGGTTGCACCGAGCAGCGATGATCTCGGCTTGAGGTTTGGCCAAACACCGTCTTGCAGCCCTGCCACGAAGACGACCTTGAAGCGCTTAGCGATTAGCCCAGCCGGCGTCAGCAGAGAAACTCGGCTGTCGTCACGGTCGTTGAAGGTCAGGGTGTCTTCGGGTAGGTCGGTTTGCAGTTGCTGATTGATGAAGACGGATGCTTCGGCTTCGGGATAGCGCTCAACAAAACGGTTTGCCGCACCGAAGAGCGCGACGATGGCATCGAGGTTGCGGCCGAGTTGCGCGCCAACGTCGTCGAGTGCAAGCGATTGTTCTGGCCACTGGTCCTTAGGATCACTGCCCTGCCAGAAGTGCCAGAACAATTGCTCGACGTTGGCTTTTTCGGCGACCAGTTTGCGTGCTTCGGCAAACTTGAGTGCAAAGCGACTAACCGCCTTTGCTTCGTGGGTTTTCACTGTTGCTGCCGTGCCAGGAGCGACGAAAAGCTCGAGCAAGAGCTCGTCTGTGGAACGGTCGCCACAGGACTCGATTTCTGCGCGGCGAAGTGACCGACGTAACCTGCGCAGCATTAGTGAGTCGATGCCACAGAACGGTGAGGCAAGTAGGCGCTTGGCATCTTCAACGGCTAGTTCATCTTGGCTAACCGCTAGCTCGGCTAGGTCGAGCAGGGCGCGCGAGGCGAACTCGTCGCGAAGTGCGCTTCGGCTTAGTCGAATCGAAACCGGCACCGACTCGGCTGCTAACGCTGTCTCGAGGTTTTCAAGTATTGCCCTCGATCGAGCCACAATGGCGATCTCAGACCAATCCACGTTTTCGTCGAGGTATAGCTCACGCAGGCGACGTGCCAGCCAGGCGGTTTCAGCCTGCGAGGTATTGAAAACATGGCGTTCGAGTGATTCATCGGTTTCGATTAGTTCTCGAGCCGAAACATAGTCGCGACGCTGCAACCCGCCCTGCTCAGATGGCAACTCTGCGCTCAAGTTACCGAGCACTCGAGCGATACCGGCAGTTCTAGGTTGGTGCTCAGAGAGCAGAACGAATTGTTCTGGCTGCGCGCCAACTTCTTGCATGAGTGTGGTCATCGACCTGGCATCGGCAGCTCTAAAGCCAAGGGTGGCGGTGTCTGGGTCGCCAAACAAAACCAGACCCGCACCACGAGAGACCAAGGCGCGAATAAAACGGCGAGCGCCGGGGGTGAGTTCTTGGGCGTCGTCGATCAGCACAAGTTTTACTGCAGCCACCTCGTCGGTGAACCCTTCGCCTGATTCGAGCAACTCAGCGGCAACCGCCAAAAGTGTCGAAGCATCGTGGCGATTTTCGAAAGCCGGTTCACGAAGGCGCTCGAGGTAGCTGGCGTAGAGTGCAGAAACCGCGACCCATTCTGGCTTGTTGGCCGAGTGCGCCAAGGTTCGCAGTTCTTCAGGTGTCAGCCGGTATTCGAGGCAAACGGTGATGAGGTCGCGAAGTTCGGCGCGAAACCCGCGAAGCGACATGACCTGTGCGTTGATTTGCTTTGGCCAATCAAGGTTGAGCTCACCGGCTGTTTCAAGAATCTGCTTGAGGATGAGATCTTGCTCGGCACCGCTGATTAGCTCTGGGGCTTTTGTGCCACGAGCCAATGCCTGGTGGCGCAGCACCTGAAATGCGAAAGACGAAAGGCTTCGGGCCATCGGCCCCGAAGTTGCGCCCTGATAGGCCAACGCCAACTCATCGCGCAGCAGGTTGGCGGCCTCTCGCGAGGCTGCGATTGCCAAAACCTCGTGGGTTTCAACGCGATCAGCGTTATCTTTCGCGACCTTGGCCAGATAGAGGGCCTTTAGCGCGGTGGTCTTGCCGCTACCGGGGCTGCCATAAACAACTGCCTTCGCGTCGAGGGGTAGCTGAGCCACCCGCGCCTGGGTAGCGCTGAGTGAAACGACAGCACTGCGGCTGGCAACTTTCACAAAGGCGGTTTCGGGCATGCTCAAAATCTACGCCAGACCACTGACATTTTTGGGCAGGTGATTGTGGTCGAAACATGAGGCCTGGCTCGGGTATCGTAATCTAGTCACAGGAGGGCTCATGGAAGTCAAAATCGGCATCAGAAACGGTTCGCGAGAGTTGGTCATCGACTCGAACCAGTCGGCAGCAGAGATCACGGATGCTGTGGCCAAGGTTTTGAACGAAAGCGCAAAGTTTCTCACCCTCACCGACGCGAAGGGCAAGCTTTTCGTGGTTCCGACCGACGCCCTCGCTTATGTAGAAATCGGCGCAGAAGAAGTGCGCAGAGTAGGATTCATCGCCTAATGGACGTTTCATTCGCAGTCATTTTGCTTTACACACTGGTGCTCGGTTTGGTTGCCCCATACATCAGCGCTCACAGTGAGAAGTACGGTGCGCTAGTGCCACCAACCATCGCCCTAACCACAGGTTCGATCATCTGGTCTGTTTTGATCTGGCTCGGGGTTGGCACGCAAGACGGTTGGCTTTGGCTAATCATCATGTTGGCAATGCCATTGGTGATGGTCTTCGCATCGGCGAGACTTGCCAGCGCTAGAGACAAGGCCTACGAGGCAAAACTCGCAGCCGCAAAGGCCTAGGGTCTAAGCAGCCAGCCCCAGTGCATCCATGCGCAATGAGTGGGCGGCAATCAATTCGGTAACCAGCGGCTCAAGCTTGCTGTAAGAAGACAGGTTCACTTCGCGCTCTTCTGCTGAGGTCAGGCTCTTGCCCTTTGGAATGCCGGCCAACTTGCGGTTGTCGAATGCTCCGCGAAGTTCGAGCAGCACATCACCCATCAGGCGACGACCCCAAAGTGCGAGCCTCGATTGCAACTGCGGGTCATCGGCCATCGCCTCGACCAAAGCACGCTTAGCAAATCTTTCGAAAGTGTGATCACTCAGGGCCTTCTCGACACCTTCGCGCAACTCGAGAGGCAGACCGACGGCTAGGCGAGTGTAGAAATCGTCAAGCAGACCCGATACCAGGTAAATCTTGAGAATGGCTTCGTACCAGTCGATGCCGGTGGTGTTCGAGTGAAAAGTTTGAATGCGTTCGGTGAATGGATCCATCGCGTCGGTGGCTTCGAAGCCAAGCCCAGCTAACTTGCGAGCCAGTGCGCGGTACTGCTCGAACGACTTCGATGCCGCTTCAGACAACTCGGCCTTGTATGCGGTGTTAGGCGAAACCTTGAGTTGTGCGGTGAGAATCTCGAAGTAACTTAGGTGCAAATAGGCCACTTGACCCAAAAACACCTTAGGCTCAGGGGTGTACGGTTTCAGATTTACTTTGGCCGTATTTCGGGCAGTGCGCTCTTCGCGCTCAGGTAGAACAAAGTCACGCGCTTTTTGGCGCAGTTTCTTCAGCCACTCGAACATCCCTTAAGAATAGAGCACCTGTTGTTCATCCGAGGTTCTTCAAATAGAGCGCGGATGCTCAAAAAGCGTCACAACTAGACTTGAGACAACTAATAGGAGTCTTTTTTGACATTTCAAGATTTAGGCATCGACCAAGATATCGTCGAAGCCCTCGAAGCGAAGGGCATCACCAGCCCCTTCCCGATTCAAGAGCAGGCCATCCCGCTCGCACTAACAGGCCAAGACATCATCGGTCAGGCAAAAACCGGTACCGGTAAAACTCTCGGATTCGGCCTTCCGCTGATTCAGTCGCTCGGGTTCGATCCAGAGCTTGGTGCCAAGGCACTCGTTGTGGTTCCGACCCGCGAGCTAGCCATTCAGGTTGCCGAAGACCTAACACTTGCCACGGCTAACCGCCCAACCAAGGTTGCCACCATCGTTGGCGGCCGCGCATTCGAAGGTCAGATTGCTGACATCGAGGCCGGTGCTCAGATCATCGTGGGTACCCCTGGTCGCATCATTGACTTGAGCAAGCAGAAGAAGCTCGACCTGTCGAACATCCGCTTCATGGTTCTCGACGAGGCCGACGAAATGCTCGACCTTGGCTTTTTGCCAGACGTTGAGCGGCTGTTCGCGCTAACCCCAGACGGCCGTCAGACCATGCTGTTCTCGGCCACCATGCCGGGCGCTATCGTTTCGCTCGCGCGCAAGTATCAGAACCGCCCGATTCACATTCGCGTGAACGACCCAGACGAAGGCCACACCAAGGCCGACATCAAGCAGTTCATTTATCGCGCACACTCGCTCGACAAAGACGAAGTTGTTGGCCGCATCTTGCAGTCCGAGGGTCGCGGCAAGACCGTGATTTTCTGCCGCACTAAGCGCCAGGCCGGCAAGGTCGCCGAAGAGCTGATCGACCGCGGCTTCAACGCTTCGGCACTGCACGGTGACATGTCGCAAGAGGCGCGCGAGAAATCGATGGCGGCTTTCCGCTCAGGCAAGAAAGACATTCTGGTTGCCACCGAGGTTGCTGCCCGAGGCATCGACGTTGACGACGTGACCCACGTGATCAACTACACCGTTCCCGAAGACGAAAAGAACTATCTGCACCGCACCGGCCGCACCGGTCGTGCCGGCCGCACCGGTATCGCCGTTACTTTCGTTGACTGGGAAGACCTGACTCGCTGGAAGCACATCAACGAAGCCCTCGAGCTGGGCGTGCCTGAGCCGGTCGAAACCTACTCTTCTTCACCGCACCTGTTCGAAGACCTAAACATTGTCGCCGGCACCAAGGGTCGAATCAAAGCAACCGACCCTAACCGCGTCAAGCCGTCGAACGACCGTGGGCCTGCTGGTCGCGGTGGTTCAGGTGGTCGCGGCGGCTCGTCTGGTTCTGGTCGTGACGGAGGCCGTCGTGATGGCGGTCAAAACCGTGGTCAGGGTCGTAGCGACAAGCCGCGTAGCGAAGGTTCTAAGAGCACGGATGCTGCACCTAAGGTCGAACGTACCCCTCGCCCCGAGGGTGACCGCAACCGCCAGCGTCGCCGCACCCGCGGTGGCACCGGCGAGTAGTTTCGCCCCGGTTCGTTAAAGCTCTAGATTTACCGGCTTCGAGCCGGTGGCTTGGTCGATGATTCGCTCGAGCATCTCGGGCGCTGTGGTGCACTGACCCAACTCATTCGGCTTGCCGGTGACACCGTGGTAATCGCTCGACCCCGTAACGATCAGATCGTGGCGGGTTGTCAGGTCGAGCAGCCAGGGTTGAACATCCGCCCCGATTTCTGGGTGATAAACCTCAAAGCCCGCCAATCCAGCCTCGATTAGCGACTCAAAGTGCGCCTGTGGGTAATCGTTTTCGTGAGCCGGTTTGTAGCCGCGGGCCAGCGGGTGCGCTAGCACCGCAACTCCCCCAGCCGCATTGATCAGCTCGATGGCTTCGCGCGGGTCTGGCACCTCGCGGTTCGGCACGTAGTAGGGGCTGCCCTTGAACCAAAGCTTTTCGAACACCTCGCCGCGCTCGACGAAGTGGCCGTTTGCCACCAGTGCATCGGCTACCGATGGTCGACCGAGTGTCGCCCCGACCTGCACCTGGTCGAGCACGTCTTGCCAAGTGAGTGAGTAATCTTTGGCGATTCGATCGGTGATTTCTTGCAGGCGAATGATGCGCGAATTGACGGTTTCGTCGAGCCTTTTGACCAAGGCGACGTTGGTCGGGTCTGGCAGATACGCCAACATGTGCATGCCGACCTTGTGCGTGTGCCCATCTTCACCAGTGAAAACGGCACGTGTGGTGATTTCGATACCGGGCACTAAACCAAGACCGGTGCGCTCGGATGCTTCGGCAGACGCTGCCCAGTGCGAAACGGTGTCGTGGTCGGTGATTGCGAGCACGTCGAGCCCGAGGTCTTTGGCTCGATCGAAAACCACCGAAACCGGTTCGGTTCCGTCGGAGGCATCGGTGTGCACGTGCAGGTCGATTTTCATGCAACTTCTCTCTAAAACTTGAGGCCTCTTACATTCGAAGAATACCCGCTTCTAGCGTCCACGGAGTTTGATGAAAAGTGGCAGTATGTAACCCATGAGCGAGAAGTCAGAACAAAAGATTGCCGACCGCGTGAACAACCGGTCACACCGCCCGAACAGCGAAGAATTCATGCGATTCATTGGTTCGAACTGGGCTGACCACGGCGATGACCTTCCGCAGGTGCATCCGGGTGCTATTTATGCGGCCGCTCGTCGCCGCCAGGTGGCCGAAGCCTTCGCCGGCAAGTTGGTAATCATCGAGGCCGGTCCGCTCAAGACCCGCTCGAATGACTCTGACTACCGCTACCACCCGCACGCCGCTTTTTCACACCTGACCGCCTGGGGTTCGGCGACCGTGCCCGACTCGGTTCTAGTAATTGACGCACGAGACCGTGCCGGAGTCAGCACCCTATTTTTTAGAGAGACCGCTGGTCGAAACAGCAACGAATTCTTCGCCAACCCGACCATCGGCGAATTCTGGGTGGGCGCTCGACCAACACTGCCCCAGGTCGCAGCCCTGCTTCACCTTGGCACCAAGAACCTAACCGAGCTTGACGAATTCCTGTCTGAAAACTCGAACGCCGACATCGTGCGCATCAGCGAAGAGGCAGGCAGCGACGAAAAGCTTCTCGAATTCGCCAGCGAGATTCGCTTCGTCAAAGACGAGTGGGAAATCGCCGAAATGCGCAAGGCCGTGGACGCTTCGGTGAGCGGTTTTGAACAGGTTGCCCGAACCATGAAAGACGCCATCGGTCACGAACGCGGCGAACGAGTGGTTGAGACCGCTTTCTATTCACGCGCCCGCATCGAGGGCAATGACCTTCGCTATGACACCATCGCCGCTGCTGGCGCTCACGCCTGCATTCTGCACTGGATCGTCAATGACGGCCCAATTCGCGGCGATGAGCTTCTGCTGCTCGACGCAGGTGTCGAGGTAGAGAGCCTCTACACCGCCGACGTCACCCGCACCCTGCCGGTGAACGGCAAGTTCAGCCCAGCTCAGCGCAAGGTTTACGACGCTGTTCTCGAAGCGGCCGATGCCGTTTTCGCAATCGCCAAGCCAGGCGTGAAGTTTCGCGAGTTACACGCCACCGCAATGAAGGTAATTGCCGCCAAGGCCGCCGACTGGGGTCTGATGCAGCTCACCGCCGAAGAGTCACTCAAGCCAGAGAACCAGCACCACCGTCGTTGGATGGTTCACGGAACCAGCCACCACCTAGGTCTCGACGTTCACGACTGTGCCCAGGCTCGTCGCGAACTTTACCTCGAGCAAGAGCTGAAGCCCGGCATGATTTTCACCATCGAACCCGGCCTCTACTTTCAGCCGGATGACCTGCTGGTTCCAGAAGAACTTCGTGGCATCGGTGTTCGCATCGAAGACGACGTTTTGGTCACCGAAACCGGTGTCGAGAATTTGAGTGCTGCACTGCCACGCAAGCCAGATGATGTTGAAGCTTGGATGGCGCGCTTCGCCTAAAGACTTGGGCGGGCGCCTAAAGTTGTGACGGCCTTAGCCCCTGCCACTATGCCTGCGTCAAGCGCACGCTGGATAGCCGCAGAGTCGTTGAGCCCAGCACCCAGCTCGGCGAATTTTGCCAAAAATGCGCCGCAGAATGCGTCGCCAGCACCGGTTGGATCGACCGAGTCAACCGTCAAGCCCGACGCCCTACGTTCTTCGCCAGCGCTGAACTGTGCAGTGGCACCCCGTTCTCCATCGGTGATGACGAGCAACGGCACCTGCCCCTCAAGTCGAAGTAGTTCGGCCTCTTCGAGGTTCGGAAAGCAAACATCCACGTGCTTTAGCAACTCTCGGTAGCGCTCGACGCCGTAATCTTCGATGTACCCGGTTGAGCCTGGGTCAACTGCCACCAGCGCTCCGTACCCGTGTGCCCGTTCAATCAGCCCGAGCACCGATTCGACGCTCTTGCCGAGCAGCGCGTAACCGCTCAGGTAAACCAACTTGGCGGCTGCCAGTTCGGCCTCGATCGCGTCGAGGTTCAGGTCTTGATTGGCACCGCGGTCGGTGAGCATCGAACGCGAATCGCCATCGACCAAAACCACGATTGAACCGGTAGCGCGGTCGCTCACCTGAAGATGCGCCGAGACTCCGGCGGTGGCAAAGTTCGACTCGTTTCGGGCGAGGTCGTCTTGACCGACGCATCCGATAAATTGCACGGATGCACCGCTGGACGCAGCCCATGCCGCAACGTTCGCGGCCGAACCCCCGAGGGTTTTCTCGATGCGAGCGTTGGTGTCGGTGTTGGGTCGAATCGCGTGCTCTGGAACCACAATGATGTCGTCGATGACATCGCCGATGACCAGAAGCGAGGCGTTCATGTTCTAGGCCTTGAGAGCCGACCAGGCGGTGGCGATTTGACCTGCCAGGCGCACATTGTTGCGAGCTAGGTCGAGGTTCACCTCGAGGCTACGACCGCCGGATTCGCCAACGATGAAACCGAGCAAGAACGGGGTAACCGCTTTGCCGGTGACACCGGCAGCGTCGGCCGCCTTGAAGGCAATCTGAATGACGCGGTCGTGTTCGGTCGGATCCCACTGCAGGTGCTCGGGAATCGGGTTGGCCACCACGATGCCCTGACCGTGACCGAGCTCATCTTGAGCCTGCATGGCCAGAGCGATTTCGTGCGCACTGTCTAGCGACCAGTCGAGCGTGTAGCCCGATTTGGTTAGCCAGAAGGCCGGAAACTCGCGAGTCTTGTAGCCGATAACCGGAACGCTGAGTGTTTCGAGACGCTCGAGGGTGGCTGGAATGTCGAGCACCGACTTGACTCCCGCCGAAACCACCGTGATCGGCGTGACGGCAAGGGTGCTGAGGTCGGCCGATTCGTCGAAGGTGTCGATAGCGCCGCGGTGAACTCCACCGAGACCGCCGGTGGCGAACACACGCACTCCGGCAAGCGAGGCCAAATGGGCGGCTGCGGCAACCGTGGTTGCACCGCTAGCGCGTTTTGCGCTGAGAATCGGAATGTCTCGAACG
>JAURIU010000022.1 GCA_030832605.1 Rhodoluna sp.
CTTCGGGGGAGTTTCTTTTGCCGCGGCTAGGCCGCGTCTTGCGGTGCTTGTTTTGCCGCAGCCAGGGCGCGCATCTGCGGTGACGAAGTGATTGCAACTGCGGCCAGAGCCACACCGATGGCGAGTGCAATGTAGACCGGCTGCACGCCAACCTGGTCGACCGCAAAGCCGACCGCGACAAACGAAAGCATCGGGCTGGCGTTCCAAACCGCCATCTCGAGGCTGAACACGCGCCCGCGCAGGTTGGCCGGCACCTGGCGCTGAACCACCGTGTTGAGCAACGGAATCACTGGAGCAAACGAGAATCCGAGCACCACACCGAGCACCAGCATGGCCCATTGCGGAAGCAAGAAAGCCATCGGCAACATTGCGGCAGAAATACCAAACAGCACCACACGAAGCAGGTTGGGGTAGCTCATGCGATTCGCCAACCACTCATAGGCAAGCGACCCAAAAACACTGGCCGTCGCCATTGTGGCAATCAAGAACCCCAAACTCTCGGGTTGCCCGATGTCGTTAAAGTAGCGCGGCAGCACGACCATCTCGGTCGGAATGTAGATGAGGCTAACCGCAAGCAGCGAGATGAACAATATCGCGACGGCCGGGTAGCGACCAAGCGCGTGCACTCCTTCAAGCGCATACCGAATCGGGCGTTTGATGTCATCGTCTGCACTGGCCGGCTCTTGCTTCTCAATTACTTTCACGGCCAACATAAACAACGCGGATGCTGCGCCAGCACCAGCCGACCACCAAAACGCCATCATCGGGCCAGAGAAACCAATCACGATCGCACTAATGGCCGGGCCAACCGCAAACCCAGCGGCAAAAACGGCCTCGTGCAACGAGTTGGCTCGGTCGAGGGTGAGCCCGGCCTTGGCCGCGACATCCGGCACCAAAGATTTGCGGGCCGACTGACCACCAGGTGAAAAAATGTTTCGAAGCACGGCAAGCAAGATCAGCGACCAGAGGTTGATAGCGCCAAAAACGGCCATCAGCGGAAAAGCGATGGTGGTTAAAACCGTTACTGCCTCGGCGGCCCAGGCCACGCGACGGCGGCCAATCGAGTCGATGAACGAACCCATCATTGGCGCGAGCAAAAGCCCAGGAATGCTGCTTATGGCTATGACCACCGCACCTTGCGCCGACGACCCGGTGACATCGAGCACGAGCCAGGGCAGGGCAATGAAAATGATGCTGCCAGAGATTACCCCGGCGAAGTTGGAAGCCTGGGTTAGAACGAAGGCGCGCATTTAGCGCAGGCCTAGATCATCCAAGGTAATGGCGGTGAGGTATTTGAAACCGGCGTCTTCGATCACCTTTTGCGCGCCGGTATCGCGGTCGACCACGGTGGCAACCGCAACCACGATCGCGCCAGCGGCCTTCAGTGCTTCGGCTGCGGTTAGCGGTGAGCCGCCGGTGGTCGAGGTGTCTTCAACCACGACTACCTTGCGTCCGGCCACGTCTGGGCCTTCGACCTGACGGCCCATGCCGTGCGCCTTGGCGGCCTTGCGAACCACGAAAGCGTCGATTGTGCGACCACGAGCCGCACCTTGGTGAAGCACTGCCGTGGCCACCGGGTCAGCGCCCATGGTTAGGCCGCCGATTGCGTCAAAGTCTGTGACACCGTTGGCATCTAGCAGATCGAGAATCACCTGGCCAATTAGCGGGGCAGCCTCGTGGTGCAGCGTGGCTCGACGAAGGTCAACGTAGTAATCAGCCTCAAGCCCGCTAGATAGGGTCACACGGCCGTGCACGATGGCAAGTTCTTTGACGAGCTCAACAAGGCGTGGTTTTGAAGGTGAAGAAAAGGTCATGACTCAATCCTAAATCTTGGATGGTGTGGCTGGCGCTCGGTCAAATTTGAAGTCTCGCGGGCGATGCGAAAGGGGATGGTCCCGCACAGGACCATCCCCTTTGCTAACGCTCGTTACTAACCGATGGTTAGGTAGATCGAACGAGTTACCTTTTGACCCTTGGTGGCGTACTTCGCTGGGTCACGCAGTTCGCGAACCACAACGATCTTGACCGTCACGGGTGTGGTGATCGACTTCAGCGCCGCAAGTGCAGCCTTGTCGGTAGCTGAGCTGCCACCACATAGAGCGGTACCCGCCGGGAAGCCCTTCACGCTGGTTGCCGCAGCAGCCTTTTGCGTTCCGTACTTGAGCGAACAGGTGTAGTTCTTAGAACCGATCTTGAAGGTCGCAGTTGCGGTGATTGGACCAACCCAAACTCCACGAGACGAAACGGTCAGAGCGCCGGTTGACTTCTTCCACGAAACAACTTCGCTCAAGACGTTGGTCTTAGCTCCGTTGCCGTTCAGAATGACCGGGGCGTCTACGTTACCTGCGTCGGTGATTTCGGTGGTTCCAGCCTTACCTACGGTGTAGGTAAGAGTGCTTGAACCGGCAGACCACTGAGCGTTTCCACCAGCAGAGACGGTTACCTTACAGGTTCCGGTCTTTAGGTTGATCACGTGGTTCGCTGCGAAGGTTCCCTTCTTACATACGCTCGGGGTATCAAAGCGGATGCTCAACGGCAGACCTGAGTTGGTGCTTGGGTAGACGAAGAAACCATCTGGGCCAACCAACTTCTCACCAGCACTTGGTGCCTTGATAGTGATTGTCTGAGGGTCTGGGCCAGCGACAGTGATGTCTTTGGTTGCAACACCCTCAGCGGTCCACGAAGATCCGGCCTGAGTTGCCTTGACGGTACACGTTCCCTTTGCCACAAACTTCAGCTTGTTACCGGTCACGGTACAAACCGCTGCGGTGGTCGAGCTGTAGGTAAGGCTTGGAACAGCGGTGTAGCCGGTCATTGCGACGGTGGCCGACAGGGTGCGATCAGCGTCACCAACGGTTGCGGTGTTTGCACCAGCATCCAAGGTGACGGTCTGAGCAACCTTGTCTGCGCCCACGTAGGTGAAATCTCCACCAGCGACGTTGCCGTTTGCCGACTCGATGGTGATTGCGACGGTGCCGGTACCTGCAGGAACCGTGACCTCAAGTGAGGTAGCGGTCTTGGTGCCCAGGGTGGCCGCCGCGGTACCGAACTTAACCGCAGTTGCTAGGTCAAGGTTGGTTCCGGTGAAGGTAACCTTGGTGCCGGCAGCCGGGGTGTTGGTTGCGTACTCAAGGTTCTTCGAGGTCACCGCTGGCACTGGGCCAACAGGCTTGACATACATAGGGTCACGCCACTTGTAAACCGACATCTTGCCGGCGTCGGCCGCAGTGTTGCTGAACCACCAGTAAACATCTTTGGTGGCAGGGTCAACGACAGTGGCGTTGACGAGTCCGATACCTTGCGAAACAACGTAGCTAATAATCTCGCTAGCTTTACCAGCACCGGTAGCGGTGTTCACCGAAAGCACGGTCGACTTGGTGGCCGTTGATGCGAGAAGGCTCACATTTGCAAGCGAACCGCTCTGCAAACCTGTCGGCCAGCTTAGGTTGAAGTTCGCCATGTCGGCGACCTTGTCGTTGGTAATCGACACGGCGGCTGAGGCAGCGCCGGTTGCGCTCACTTTCATCAACTTGAGGTCCGAGGCGACTCGCAACATCGCATACAAACTGCCATCGTTCACCTGTGGAACAATCACGGCCGGTTCGTTTGCGAGCGTGGTTCCAGAGGTAACCCAGCCACTAGTAGTGGTGGTCGAGGTGAGGTCTGCGGCAAGGCGAACGATTTCTCGTCCGGCAATGCTGCCACTCTCGGTTGTCATGTTGTTGACCATCGTGATGTCAGTTAGTAGACGCTTGGTAACGAAGATCGTTAGCGCGGTTGCACTGCCGGTAGCTGCTGTGCTGGCCGAAACCGCGACTCTGGAATCGTTGGCAATGTTGCTGTTCTCGCCCAAGACCTTGACCACAGAAACGGTGGTTGCGTTGTCAATGGTCACTAGCACAGGGTTGGCTAGATTCGAGCTGGTGCTGATCAACGTGGTCGGCTTGTAGCACTGCAGAAAGTAGAGCTGTTTTGCCGTCGGTGCCGAAACAGGGTTGATTGCAATGCCGGTGCTCTGTGACGTTGGCTTGGCCGTGTAGCCGGCACCGAGTGTCGAACAGGTCGCCTCGAAAACCGAAGAAGCAATCTCGAGCGAGGTCGCTGCTGCCGCCCCATAGGTTCCTTGACGCACCTTGTATGTATAGGTGCTTTCATTGCCGCTGAAGGTAAGGTTTGCACCGGCTATGGTCCACTTATCACCAGCGCCATACCAGGTCGCTGATGGAAAACCACCGCCAGCGGCACTTAGCGTTGCAGATCCGGTTCCGGCAAATGTGCTCGAAAGACCGCTTGTGGTGGTCTTCTCTAGCGTGGCAGTGTAACTGCTTGCGCCACAAGGTGGGCAAGGTGGGTTCTCTGAAACAATGCTTAGTCGTAGCGCGCCAGTCGGGTCTGCGGTAAAACGCACGCTGTTTGCGCCCGAGATTGTGTTGGTCGAGTTAGAAACAACCGATACTTGTCCGCCGTTGTCTCCGCCACTTACCGCAGGGTTTACTGTGTAGCCCGGTGCAGAAATCACAACTGCGTTCGAGGCCTCCGACTTTGCTCCTGGAACCTGGGAGTAGTAACCGGTCGTCTTAACGACGTAGCTACCAGGAGGGGCACTGTTGTAGGTACAGGTCTCAGGCATGTTTGGGCCCATTGACATTGACATCACGGTGCGAAGCACCTTGGTCAAGTCGGTCGATGCGTAGAACTCACAGAGCGACATGTCGGAGAACTTAGAGACACCCGGGGTGACGGTTAGGTTTTGCCCCTGAACGGTCAGGGTTGGCTTGGCTGCTGCACCCGGTGCGCAATCGCCCGACACCTCGTTGCCGTCTTGGTCAAGCAGCTTGCCGCTAAGAGCATAAGTTGAACCGGCTGTGACCGAGCCAGAGTAAACGCTAAGGCTAACTGCCAAACCGAAGTCAATGTCATCTTGGGTCACTGTCGCTGTTGGGGAGACGCCTCCCATGCGTGGGTTTGGTGCTAGACCATCGCGAGTGTAGTAGTAGGTCATTCCAGTGTTGGTGCTCTTCTTTTCGTCATTCACATAAATTTCTGGAGTGACCACGTCACCAACCTGCAACTTGGCAGAGTCGACACACATGTGAGCCGAGAAGTTCATGCTGCCAGCCCCCGCTGCCGGGGTAACCGAAGCGCCTGAAAGGTTATAACTGATCGAACTTCTACCTGTGACGATGTTGTTCTGCACTTCGTCGACCACGACGTCAACACCATCAGCTTGAATTTTTGCCGAAATGGTGTACTTGCCAGGAGTTAGTGGCTCTGGCATAGCCATCATGTTCGACATGTCGCCCTGGCGATTCACATACGTGTAGCCAGAAACGCTTCCGCTGGTGTGAGTGTTTTTGACTAGAAGTTCCTTCTTGTCCCAGGTGTTGAAATCACACTGGTTGTTGGAAGAGCAGAATCTAAAATTTGGGTTGTTCCCAACGTAGTAGCCGGAACCCAAAACCTTTCCGTCGGGGCCAGTGACGCTGGTGGTGAACGTGATGGTTTTTCCGGCGTTGTTGGTGAAGAAGTTGGCACCCAAGACATATTCAAGGTCGAAGTTAACCCCAGTTGCTCCAGCAGGAATCATGACCTCGGTTGCCTTGCCCGAGATAGATACGCTGGCACTTCTGTACGCGAAAGCATTTTCTGCGGCGTATCCGGCGGCCGATGCTGGCATGGCCGAGATTGTGCTTAGGGCAAGGGCTCCGCTGATCGCGGCGACTAGATACTTGCGAAGCTTAGAAGCAAATGACATGTTCAAAACAAACCCCTTAGTGGTTGTATTTATTTTTTTCGAACCCTCAGGCCCGATAAATCCTGCGCGCTTCGCTATGGCGAAAACATACGCTTCGACCTTCATCTTATTCGTTATAGCGAAGTTTTTGTATATATGTAGGCGAATGTTTTGCATACATTCACACGAATGTTCGCTAGGCGCAGCATCCGAGTGCCTTTCGTTTAGCCTTGATGCATGCGCATAGCCACCTGGAACGTGAACTCCATTCGCACCCGAGTCGACCGAGTTGTCGACTATCTGGTGCGCGCCGACATCGACGTGCTGGCGATGCAAGAGATCAAGTGCAAGCCAGAGCAGTTTCCGATGGCCGCGTTTGAGGCCGCCGGCTATCAGATTGTGCTGCACGGACTGAACCAGTGGAACGGCGTGGCGATTGCATCAAAAAAGCCGGCCGAAGACGTCGAGGTTGGTTTCGCTGACATGCCTGAATTCAAGGATGTCGCCGAAGCGAGGGCCATCGGAGCCACCATCGATGGCGTGCGGGTGTGGTCGCTCTACATTCCGAACGGTCGCACACTCGATGACCCGCACTACAGCTACAAACTGGAGTGGTTAGACCGGCTGGCTGCCGCGAGCGCGGAGTGGCTCGAGGCAGACCCCGATACTCCGCTGGCTCTGATGGGCGATTTCAACATCGCGCCGCTCGACACCGATGTTTGGGACATCCACGACTTTGTGGGCTCAACCCACGTTTCTGCGCCAGAGCGCCAGGCGTTTGAGGCATTCGAACAGATCGGACTAACCGACGTGGTTCGCCCCCTCGTGCCAACCGGCTACACCTACTGGGATTATCAACAACTTCGCTTTCCTCGCAACGAGGGCATGCGCATCGACTTTATTCTTGGTTCCGAAGGTTTTGCCGAGCTGGTGACCGGGGCCGAGATCGTGCGCGATGAGCGCAAGGGCGAGGGGCCGAGCGACCACGTGCCTGTGGTTGTTGACCTAAGCGTTTAGCGGGGCAGGCATCGCGCCGGCCAACGGTTGGCTGGTTACCTCTAGCGCGCCATCCACTTTTTGCGCTCAGCGGCGTCGAGCTTTTCGATCGCGTAGCGCAACATGGTGCGCGGCATGGTGGAGTGATACTTAGCCAAGAAACCACGAAGCACTTCGAGGTCGCGATTGCCGATTTCGCGCAGCATCCACCCGACCGCCTTGTGAATCAAGTCGTGCTCGTCGTGCAGCAGATTCATGGCGATGTGCTGCGGCACCCCGAACTCCCCCGCGCGAATGTGCGCGAAGGTGAAGAGCATGGCAACGCGACGTTCCCACAGCTTGTCGCTCTTCGACAGGCCGATGATGAGCGTCTTGCGCGGATGCTCGACGAGCAGCTTGCCGAGGTGCGGCGCACTCGTGTCGACGAGGTCCCAGTTGTTCACGCGGCCACGCATCACGGCGTCGATGTAGAAGTCGAAAAGTTCGGTGCGCAGCACTCGAGTTTTTGCGCGGTTAAAGTGGTCGACCAAAATGTGCAGGGCGGTTAGGCGAACCTCGTGCCACGGTGAATCGAGCAGCAAGTCGAGTTGGTAGAGGGGCAGGTCGCGAAACCGTTTGGCGATGGTGCGGGTTTGCGGCACCGTCGGCCCAAGAAAACGGTCGCCCTCGCCATACCCGCCTGGCTCGGTTTTGAAGAACCGCTGCAGGTCGGCCACTCGCTTTGAATTCGGAGCCGGTGAAATTGCGCGAAGTGCCGAGACCACGTCATCGGCTGAAAGTTGTTTTGAGTCTTCACTTGGCATGGTTGCGATTTTAGTAGCGACCCAGGAGCCCCAAAAGAAAAACTCCCGACCCGAGTGACCGAGTCGGGAGTTTCTACTTTTTTAAATTATTTTTTGAAAGTCAGTGTGAATCCGCGCTGAACTTTGTCGCCCGTCTTAGAAGTCACGTACTTGTAGCTGACCTTCAACTTAGGGTTCTGCAACTTGGCAATCCAGCAAGCGGCCTCGGCGCGCTTTAGACCCACGGTCTTGATCCACGCCTTGGTGCCAACTGCCTTGACTACTCCCGTGCAAACGAGACTCTTGGCAGAGCTGTTGGCCTTCACTGCCTTGCGAACGCCAGACTTCATGGCATCGGTCATCCACCAAGAATTGCCAACCATTTCACCGAATGAGGTCGAGGTGCTCTTTACGACCACCTTGACCACAACAGCCTTGATGGTCTTGTTGCTTGCCGAAAGCGTGAACTCGGATACATAACCAGTCTTGGTTCCAGTCACCTGAACACTGACAACCCCACCAAGCTGGTCTTCACCAGGGGTATAGGTTTCGGCGGTTGCGGCCGAGATTTCTACACCGTTGAGCAACCACTTGTAGGTGAGCACAACATCGGCATCCCAGGTTCCGGCGTTGGCGGTTAGTTCATCGCCGACGGTGCCGGTGCCCGAGATTGTGGGCACTGGCTTTAGCGTCATCAGCGCAGGACTGATCGGGCCAAGCGGGCTCGATGTTGCCGACTCAGTTAAGAAGCCCTCCTTGGTGCTGGTCACCTTGAAGGTGATTTGGGCACCAATCTGATTGATGGTCGGCGTGTAATTGGTCGAGTTTGCTCCACCAATCTCAACTCCGTCTGCATACCAGTTGTAGGTCAGGGTGGTTCCGTCATCCCAGGTACCTGGAGTGGCCGTTAGTTGACTAAGCGCTGCACCCGAACCGGTCACTGTCGGAATTGGCTTCAGAACCTGCAGGTCGAGGCATGCGTCGGGGTATGCCCAAGAAAGAAAGGGGGTTCCGTCGTTGAAGTCGGCACACATGGTCCAAACGTTGGTCTCGAGAACTTCGTCTTGACCAATCGACCATCCGGCTGCTTCATAATTTGCCTTGGTCTGAGCCTCGCTGAGCGTGATAGCTAATTCGTTGCTGACCGGGATCCCGGGCTCAATTCCCAGAAGCTCCGAGCTATAGAACGAGTTGTTGAAGCCGCCATAGCCTTCACCGATGAGGCCGTTTACATTGCCGGTGGTGGTGACCAGGCCGGTAGCGTGCACGCGGTCATGGTTACCCTCTTCGGTGTATCCGAACAGCGCACCAACGCGGCTTGCGCCGGTGACAGCGCCCGCTGCATATGAATCGGTAACGGTTGAGTAGTAGGACAGTCCGATTAGGCCACCGACTTCGGTACCGGTTCCGCCATTCACAGCTCCCGCCGCGAACGACTGGTATATATACAAGGTATAACCTTCACCAATCAGCCCGCCGATTGCGTTACCGAAATCTGATGTGATTGCGCCGGTTGACGAACTGCGAAGTATCGAACTGTATGCGGCGTGGCCCGCCAACCCACCGATTTGGTAAGAATCAGGCAGGTTAATCGATCCAGTGAAAGTCACATCGGTAAGGCTCGACTGGCCAGATAACTGGCCAGCGATTCCGCCAATTTGGCTGATGTCCGTACCAGTGATCACAACGCTAGAAGACGATTGCTCGATTTGCGTGCTAACTCCTCGGCCGACAAGCCCACCGATTCGTAGCGAACTGTTGCTTACGCTCAGTGTTCCGGTGACATTCACATCTTCAATCAAAACGCTATCGGCATAACCAGAGACAGCACCGATGTAACGGGCAGATTCCTCTGCAACTGCTGTCATATCGATTTCTAGGTTCGAGAATGTTGTGTTGTACGCATATGACGAAACGATTCCCGCATAAGACTCACCGAACATTCCGATGCTGCCCTTGACGGTTAGGTTTTTGATCACGGTACGCTGGTTGCCCCCAACCTCTCCGAACAGAGATTCGTCGTTAGAGTCTGCCAAGAGACCTTCTATCTTGCGGTTGTTTCCGTCATAGATTCCCTTGAAGCTCTTGTCGCCATTGGCAATGGGGCTAAATGTCAGACCAGTCAGGTCAAAGTCGGCAGTCTGCTTGAAGTAAACGCCATCACCCGAGCACTCGCCAACGTTGGCAAGCTCAGCAACGGTGCTGACCTCGTATGGAGCGGCCTCGGTGCCGTCACCCACAGCAAATTGTGGCTCAGCAGCTCGTGAAGCGGTGTCAGTAAGTGTGATTGCGGTCGTGAAGTTGTCACCGGGCATGCCACCCCACTCGACCAGATAGAAGTTGAGTCGACCAGGCTCAGAAGGAATGTCGTTCCATTTACCATCGCCGTAAACCTCTACATAGTCTTCCGACATAACCCCGTCATCATCACCAAAGTACTGGTTGGGTTCTCCCTCGTTCCAGCCGCTGAATTCACCGTTGACCGGGCCGCCATTCGAATAGACTCCGCTGTAGAAAGATGTACCCGCCTCTGGGCCAGTGATCCACTTCCAGTCGCCTTCGGTCTCTCCGTCTGAGCCACCGACCCAAGCATTTTGAGCCGAACCGCCCATAACTGTAAATAAGAAGTCGTTTTCACCCGCGCTGGTGATTGTTGCAAGATAGCCAACGCTACCGGACGGGGTTCCATCGAAGGTCAAGCTAGCTGCGCTTGCCTTGGCGTCGGCGAAGCTCTTGCCTTCTTGCACCAAACGGTAGTAGTGACCGTTGTAACTGTTGAAGATTCCACCACCCGATTCGATTGTTGCACTCAAATCGATAGCTCCGCCGCAGTCATTGTTGAATGTAATGGCTGAGAAGGCGGTAGCAATCTGCTCTTGGGTGCCTTGAATAAAGAGTGTTTGGCCTGGGTTAGTCCGCGAGATCAGTTTCGCCGTTGAAGCTCCAGCGTCAAATCTCATTGTTCCCGAGGCCAGAGTCAGAGTTAGGCTCAAGGTTTGCTCAGCACCGAATCCAGAGACGGTCGAGGTGCTTAGGTTGCCACCAGTCAAGCTGAGGTTGAACGCCGGGGTATCAACCGCTTGAGCGGGCATGGCGGTCGAGCCGAAAACTAGTGCAAAAGTTGCCGCTGCGGCAACCACTATCTTTTTGAACGAGTGCATTTCAAAATCCTTGAACTTGATGATAAGGAAAAACCTATTTCAATCAGATTAAGGGCTAGACGCTCCGAGTTGGAAGTTTTTCATCAAATTTCTAACGTTAAACCGTTCGTTAACGTGCACGCCAAAGCACAATGCCGGTGCGCTTGGTTGGGCGCTGGCCGGGGGCGATGCTCTCGACGCCAGAGTCGCCGGCGGCAAACACTCGACCACCTGGGCGTTGCATGAGCTCGTTGGCAAGTGCGGCTTCAAGATCGCGGATGCGCGACTTGAGCTCGGCGTTTTGATTCTCTAGCTCGAGCACACGTTTGATTCCCTCGAGGCTCACGCCCTCGGTCGAAAGCCGAGCGATTTCGCGCAGTTGTGCGACGTTGCGCATGGTGTAACGACGGCCGCCACCGAGGGTGCGAACCGGAACCACCAAACCCATGCGGTCATATTGGCGCAGGGTTTGGGGGTGCATCACGGCAAGTTCGGCCGCAACCGAAATCACGAAGAGCGGTGTGTTTTCGTCGAGCTGTTCCATGGGCTACAACAACCCCGCCCTGTTCAACAAATCTTCACGTGGATTCTCATCTGGCAGCTCGGCCTCGAACTGCTCGAGCAGCTTCTTGGCCTTCTCGCTCACGTGAGATGGCACGGCAACTTCAACCGCCGCCAACAAATCGCCAGCACCCTTGGCCGACTGAACGCCTTTGCCTTTCACGCGTAGCACTCGACCATTCGGTGTGCCTGGCGCAACCTTTAGTTTCACCGGCTCACCGCCCAAAGTCGGCACCGAAATCGTTGCCCCGAGCACGGCCTCGGCAAACGTCACCGGCACGCTCACGCGCAGATTGTTTTCGTCGCGCACAAACACTGGGTGCGGCTTCACATTGACCGTAATAAGAAGGTCACCGGGTTCACCACCGTTCGGCGATTGCTGGCCCTTGCCACGAAGTTTGATTTTTTGACCATCTTGGATGCCCGCCGGCACCTTCACGCTCGTGGCTTCACCCGCGTTGCTCAGACGCAACTTGAGCGTGGCCCCGTGAATCGAATCGATGAAGTCGACCGTTGTGGTCATGGTCATGTCGGCGCCGCGCTGTGGACCGAAGCCCCCAAAGCCACCGCGAGCACCACCGCCACCTCCGAAAAGGTTGGCAAAGACATCCTCGAAGCCTGCGCCACCAGCGCCACCGGCACCGCCGCCGAAACCACCCGGGAACCCGGCACCACCTTGGCCGCCGGCCCCGCCAGTAAACCGAGCACCGCCGCCCATGGCTCGAACCGCGTCATATTCTTTGCGCTGTTCGGCATCGCTGAGCACGCTGAACGCCTCGCTTATTTCTTTGAAGCGAGCCTCGGCCTTGGCGTCACCCGGGTTTGAGTCTGGGTGATACTGGCGGGCAAGTTTGCGGTAGACCTTTTTTAGCTCGGCGTCAGAAACGTCTTTGGCCACACCGAGAGTCTTATAAAAGTCTTTCTCGAACCAGTCCTGACTTGCCATGACTAACCTTCTGCTGGGATGAAGACCGCAACCTTCGCGGCACGCAGCAGGCGATCGCCAACCATGTAGCCAGCTTCGATCACGTCTGCGACGGTGTTCTCGGATACCCCAGCGTTTGGCGTTTGAACCAACGCTTCGTGCAGCTCTGGGTCGAACTTGTCGCCCTTCTCGCCAAATGCCTTTAGGCCAAACTTATCTCCTGCATTGCGAAGCTTGCCAACCACCGCGGCAAACGGAGAGCCTTCAAGGTCTCCGTGTGCCTCAGCGCGTGACAGGTCGTCGAGTGCCGGAAGAATCGCACGAAGCACCTCTGCGATGGCAGAGTTGCGAGCTACATCGCGGTCACGCTCAACGCGCGACTTGTAGTTCACAAACTCGGCCTGCAAACGCTGAAGGTCGGCGAGCAGCTCGGCCTCTTTGCTAATCGGGCCCGTTGCGTCAACGAGGTCGGCTAGCTCGGCATCGATCGGGTCGACGGGCGCGTTGTCTGCGCTGGCGTCGGTCGAAGCATCCGCGTTTGAATCTTCAGCCGAAGCCGCAGCCTCAGGGTTTTCACCCTGGGCCGCTGCCTCGTCTTGGTTGAACTCGTCAGCCATTACTTCTTGTCATCCTCGTCTTCGACAACCTCGGCGTCGACTACATCTTCTTCAGATGCACCCTCGCCGGCTGCCTCGCCTTCGCCTTCAGTCGATGCGTTGGCATAGATTGCTTCGCCAAGCTTCTGCTGTGAGGTGACCAGCTTGTCGAACGCGGCCTTGATGGCGTCGAAGTCTTCACCGGCGAGCGCGCTCTTTAGAGCATCCACGTCGGCTTGAACTTCGGTCTTCACGTCTTCAGGCAACTTTTCGTCGTTGTCTTTGATCAGCTTTTCGGTTTGGTAGACAAGCTGCTCGCCCGAGTTGCGGGTTTCTTGCTCTTCGCGGCGCTTCTTGTCTTCGGCTGCGTGCTCTTCGGCTTCGCGAACCATGCGCTCGATGTCTTCTTTAGGCAACGAACCGCCACCGGTGATGGTGACCGAGGCCTCTTTACCGGTGCCCTTGTCTTTGGCAGACACGTGCACGATACCGTTGGCGTCGATGTCGAAGGTGACCTCGATCTGTGGAATGCCGCGAGGTGCCGGGGCAATGCCGCCTAGGTCGAAGTTTCCGAGGTGCTTGTTGTCGCGAGTGAATTCACGCTCACCCTGGTAAACCTGGATGCTCACCGAAGGCTGGTTGTCGTCGGCGGTGGTGAAGGTTTCGCTTCGCTTGGTTGGAATCGCGGTGTTGCGCTCGATCAACTTGGTCATGATGCCACCCTTGGTCTCGATACCGAGGCTAAGTGGGGTCACGTCGATTAGCAGAACGTCTTTGCGCTCACCCTTTAGAACGCCGGCCTGAAGCGATGCTCCAACGGCTACAACCTCGTCAGGGTTTACACCCTTGTTTGGCTCGCGGCCACCGGTGAGGCTCTTGACCAGTTCGGTAACTGCAGGCATACGGGTCGAACCACCAACGAGAACAACGTGAGCAATGTCGGCAACTTTCACGCCGGCTTCTTTAATGACGTCGTTGAACGGCTTGCGAGTGCGCTCGAGTAGGTCTTCGGTCATCTGCTCGAACTGGGCGCGGGTTAGCGTTTCGTCGAGGTTGGCCGGGCCGTTCTCGGTGAGTGACAAATAAGGCAACTGGATGTTCGCGGTGGTCGACTGCGACAGCTCCTTCTTTGCCTGCTCGGCTGCTTCTTTCAAACGCTGTAGCGCGATCTTGTCTTTCGACACATCTACGCCGGTGGTCTCTTTGAACTTCTTAACTAGGTAATCAACAACGCGCTGATCCCAGTCGTCACCACCGAGGCGGTTGTCGCCCGAGGTTGAGCGAACCTGAATGGTCGAGAAGT
>JAURIU010000023.1 GCA_030832605.1 Rhodoluna sp.
TTGCTTCTTCGATAAGCGTGGCAACAATCTCGCTCTCGGGAACGGTCTTGATTACCTCACCCTTGACGAAAATCTGACCCTTGCCGTTACCCGATGCAACACCGAGGTCAGCCTCGCGAGCTTCACCCGGACCGTTCACAACGCAACCCATTACGGCTACGCGAAGCGGCACGGTTAGTTTCTCGAGGCCCTTGGTTACGTCGTTGGCCAACGTGTAAACGTCTACCTGAGCGCGACCACATGACGGGCAAGAAACGATTTCGAGTTTGCGAGGTCGCAGGTTGAGCGACTCAAGAATCTGCGAACCAACCTTGATTTCTTCAACCGGCGGTGCCGAAAGCGAAACGCGGATGGTGTCACCGATGCCCTTGGAAAGAAGCGCGCCGAAAGCAACCGAAGACTTGATGGTGCCCTGGAAAGCTGGGCCAGCCTCGGTAACACCGAGGTGAAGTGGCCAGTCGCCGCGTTCGGCCAGCATTTCATAGGCCTTGATCATTACGACCGGGTCGTTGTGCTTTACCGAAATCTTGAAGTCGTGAAAGTCGTGCTCTTCGAACAGCGAGGCCTCCCACACGGCGGATTCAACCAGAGCTTCTGGTGTGGCCTTGCCGTATTTCTGAAGCAGACGTGGGTCGAGTGAGCCGGCGTTTACACCGATTCGAATCGAAACACCCGCTTCTTTGGCTGCCTTTGAGATTGCACCAACCTGGTCGTCGAACTGGCGGATGTTGCCTGGGTTTACGCGCACCGCGCCACAACCGGCGTCGATGGCTTGAAAAACATACTTCGGCTGAAAGTGAATGTCGGCGATGACCGGAATCTGAGACTTGCGAGCAATCAGGTGCAGACGGTCGGCGTCGTCTTGGCTTGGTACGGCAACACGCACAATGTCGCAACCGGATGCGGTCAACTCGGCGATCTGCTGAAGCGTGGCGTTCACGTCGGTGGTTTGAGTGGTGCACATCGATTGCACCGAGATCGGGGCATCACCACCAACGGCAACCTTGCCCACCATGATTTGTCGCGTCTTACGGCGAGGTGCAACGGTCGGCGGTGGGCCTTTAGGGAGTCCCAGATTTATAGCAGCCACTTGTTATTGCTCGCTTTCGGTCTAACTAACGCTTACAAGCATAAAAGCCGCGCGAATGTTCCTTAGCCAAGGCTCAGCGGATTAAGTATGTCGACAAGAATCATCGCCAGACCAGCAAACAGCAGAACAAGGAACATTAGGTTCGCGACGGGAGCAAGTAGAGCCGTGTCGGCATAGCCAGGGTCTGGTTTGCCAAGTACTCGGTAAAGACCACGCTTGAGGTATTCATAGACACCGCCGGCAATGTGCCCGCCGTCGAGTGGTGGCAGCGGAATCATGTTGAAGGCGAACAGTGCCAGGTTGAGTGAACCGAGCAGCATCAGGTTGCTGAATGCGCGATCGGCGAAGTCGGAGTTTTCGTCGGCTGTAACTGTGCCAGCAAACTGCGTGATTCCGAGGATTGAAACTGCCGAATTCGGCGAGCGCTCTGCCCCGGTGACTAGCCCAGCTAACGAATCGTAAACCTGAACAGGAAACTGGACTATGAACCCGAGAGTGTCAGTGGTCATCTGACCGGCCGCGGCAAAAGAACCACCGATTGACAGCGGTGCACGCTCAACTGCGTAGCGAACACCCACGAAGGCACGTTCTTTGAGAAGCGGCTGGCCCGCTGAGTCGACAGCTAGGTTGCCGCTGGCATCGGCGTATGGCAGTTCGGCCAAGCCTGCCTTGAGAGTTACCTCAACCTCTTTGCCATTTCGCACAACAACCACTTGGTGAGCCACGTCTGGAGCCTGAACGACCGCGGTGAAAGGGTCAGATGAATAATCAACTTCGACGCCATCGACTGACTTGACCATGTCGTTCGATTCGAGGCCGGCTAGCTTTGATGGCGTTGGCTCAGAGGTGGCATCACACACAGCGTTGGAATCGACCATCTGATCGACGCACTGAACCACTTCGTCGATTTTGGCCACTCGCGCGTTTGGCCCGATGCCGGATAGTGCGATTGAGATAAGAACAAGCCCCAGCAACAGATTGACGAGCGGGCCGCCGGCCATCACGATGATGCGCTTATACGCCGGCAGTTGATAGAGCATGCGACCTTCGTCGCCGGGTTGAATGTGCTCACTGTGAGCTTGCCTCGCGGAACTGATTGCGTTCGAGAACCATCGGCGTGAGTCATCCGTGCCCGGTTTTGCCGGTGGATACATGCCGATCAGGGTGATGAAACCACCCAGCGGGATGAGCCTGATCGAGTATTCGGTTTCACCAAACTTTTTTGCGAATAGCCGAGGGCCGAAACCAACCGCCCAGTGAGGCACCCGAACGCCGAAGAGCTTAGCTGGAATCAGATGGCCGAATTCGTGCAAGCCAATCGATAGCGCCAAACCAAACACCATGATTACGATTCCGAGAATGTAGAGCAGTGTTTCGTTCATGCGGCAAACCTAACTAGCGCTTCTGACAAAATGCTGGGTGTTGCTAACAGGCGGTTGCAATCTGCGCGTCAGCACGGTCTCTTGCCCAAATCTCGGCCCGAAGCACCGAATCTAGGTTGAGCTCTGGCTCTGGTTCATGGGCTTCAACAACGCGTTCGATTAGATCCACGATTTGGTTGAATCCGATTCTGCCATCGTGGAAAGCTTCGACAGCCTGTTCGTTGGCAGCGTTGTAAACAGCCGGATAGGTTAGGCCCGCCGAACCTACTTGACGCGCAAGGCGAACAGCGCCAAAAACGCTCTCGTTCAACGGCTCGAAAGTCCAGGTGGCCGCTTGGGTCCAGTCGCAAGCTGGCGCAACAGCATCGAGCCGATCTGGCCAAGACATGCCAAGCGCAATCGGTAACTTCATGTTGGGCGGTGAGCACTGAGCCAAAATCGAGCCATCAACGAACTCAACCATTGAGTGAACCACCGACTGCGGGTGCACGGTCACATCGATTCGGTCGAAGGGCACGTCAAACAGCAGGTGAGCTTCGATGAGTTCAAGACCTTTGTTCACCAGGGTCGCCGAATTGGTGGTGACCACTTTGCCCATCACCCAGGTTGGGTGCGCAAGGGCCTGAGCCGGAGTCACCGAGTCCAATTGCTCACGAGACCAGCCGCGGAAAGGCCCGCCAGAAGCGGTAAGAATGAGTTTTCGCACCTCGGCAGCGGTGCCTCCCAGCAAACACTGGGCCAAAGCTGAGTGCTCTGAGTCGACCGGCACGATTTGACCTGGGCGCGCAGCATCCGTGACTAAACGACCGCCAACAATTAGAGATTCTTTGTTGGCCAAAGCCAGGGTTTTGCCGGTGGCGAGCGTTGCCAAAGTCGGAGCCAAGCCGATCGAGCCGGTGATGCCGTTGACCACCACGTCGGCCTCGGTGTTCTCAACCAACTCGGTTGCTGCCTGAGCCCCTAGAACCGCCTTGGATGCTTCGACCCCTAGCAGCGCGGCTTGCGCATTCAGCAACTCTGAGTTCGAACCTGCGGCTAGCCCGACCACCTTGAACAGGTCAGGGTTGGCTTGAATGACCTCAATGGCTTGGGTGCCGATTGAGCCGGTGGAACCGAGGATGATTACGCGACGCACCTAACCATCTTGCCATTGACCAGATGAACCGCCAATCGAGCACGCGCCGCCGTTTCGAAACTCGCCAACCGTTCGCTTACTAACGAAAAGCGAGCGGGCGTAGGATGGAAGCATGAGCGAGCAAACAGTGGCGCTAGAGCGCAAAATCGTAACCGCTATTCCAGGACCAAAGTCGCAAGAGCTTCACGCCAAGCGACTCAAAGAGGTGTCGCACGGTGTTGGTGCCGCGTTGCCGGTCTACATCGACCGAGCACACGGTGCAACCCTGATCGACGTCGACGGTAACCAGTTCACCGACCTCGGTTCGGGCATCGGCGTAGTCACAATCGGCCACACCAACGACGCGGTTGTCGCGGCCGTTCAAGAGCAGGTGGCCAAGCTCACCCACACCCTTTTCACCGTTACCCCGTACACCCCATACGTGGATGTCTGTGAACTGCTGAACAAGTACACCCCGGGTAACTTCGAGAAGCGCTCGGCGCTGTTCAACTCGGGTGCCGAAGCGGTTGAAAATGCTGTGAAGTTTGCCCGCAAGTTCACCGGTCGCGGCGAAATCGCCGTATTTGACCACGGCTACCACGGTCGCACCAACCTCACCATGGCCATGAACTTCAAGGCCATGCCTTACAACTCGGGCTTCGGGCCGTTTGCACCTGGTGTGCACCACGTGCCGATGTCTTACCCGTTCCGCGACCCAGAGGGTATGACCGGCGAGCAGGCAGCAGCTCGCGCCATCACCTACATGGAAAAGCGCGTCGGAGCTTCGAACCTGGCGGCGATTGTCATTGAGCCGATTCAGGGTGAGGGTGGCTTTATCGTGCCTGCACCTGGCTTCTTGCGAACTCTAGGTATATGGGCCAAAGCCAACGGCATCGTCATGGTTGCCGACGAAGTTCAGGCCGGTATCGCCAGAACCGGTAAGTGGTTTGCCTCGCACTACGAAGAAGGCTTCGAGCCAGACCTGTTCACCATCGCCAAGGGAATCGCCGGCGGTATGCCTATCTCGGCCGTTACCGGTCGCGCCGAAATCATGGACTCATCGCATGCCGGCGGTATCGGTGGCACCTACGGTGGTAACCCGGTTGCTGCCGCAGCGGCGGTTGCAGTTCTAAAGCAGATCGAAGCTGGCGGCGTTCTTGAGCAGGCAATGCGAATCGAGTCGGTTCTGACCTCTCGCCTGGGCGCGATGAAGGCTAAGTTCCCAGTCATCGGTGAAGTTCGCGGCCGCGGTGCCATGATCGCAATCGAATTCGTCGAACCGGGCACTCACAACCCAAACTCGGGCGCTGTCGACGCAGTGGTAAAGCACTGCCACCAAAACGGTGTGCTCGTGCTCAACGCTGGAACCTACGCCAACGTGATTCGTTTCTTGCCTCCGCTGGTCATCAGCGATGAGCAACTGCACGACGCCTTGGATGTTCTAGAAGCCGGCCTCGCCAACATCTAGTCAACGCACTCAACCCCAAAACAAAACTCAACTCAAGAATCAAGGGTGATTCCTTTGCCATACGCAGATCGCACCAAGCTAGCAGAGCTATTCGCTAAGGAGGTCGAGACCTTCAAGGCGAAGCATCCTGGCTCGTTCACTCGTCACCAAAAGGCTCTAGGGCCAATGATGGGTGGCGTGCCAATGTCGTGGATGGCCAAGTGGCCCGGCGGCTATCCGGTCTATGTGGCCCACGCCAAAGGCTCGCGCTTCACCGATGTCGATGGCATCGAATACGTTGACTTCTGCCTCGGCGACACCGGTGCCATGGTCGGGCACTCCCCCGATGCCTCGGTCGTGGCTATTCGCAAACAGTTGGCCCAGGGCATTACCTTCATGCTGCCAACCGATGACGCTACCGTTGCGGCCGCAACCCTAGCCGAGCGTTTTGGAGTGCCAAAGTGGCAGTTCACACTCACCGCAACCGACGCCAACCGCCACATTCTTCGCTACGCCCGCCACGTGACCGGCCGCTCGAAGATTCTGGTTCACGACTACTGTTACCACGGCACGGTTGACGAGACTTTTGCAAACCTTGACGACGACGGCAACACCGTCTCGCGTCAGAACAACATCGGCCCTCAGGTTGACCCGGCCGAGACCACCATCGTGGTTCCTTTCAACGACTTGGATGCTGCTGAGCGAGCATTCGCTACCGGTGACGTTGCCGCAGCCCTGATTGAGCCAGCCATGACCAACATCGGAATTGTTTTGCCAGAGCCTGGCTACCTCGAAGGGCTTCGCGAGCTGGCCACCAAGTACGGCGTCATCTTGATTCACGACGAAACCCACACGCTCTCTGAGGGAGTCGGTGGCATGACCGCGCGTCGCCACCTTCACCCCGACGCAGTTGTTTTGGGTAAGACCATCGGTGCGGGCATCCCAGCAGGTGCTTTTGGCATGAGCGAAGATCTCACCAAGCGGGTTTCAGACAGCATCCACCTCGAGCACATCGACGTTGGTGGAGTGGGCGGAACCCTAGCCGGAAACGCGCTCTCTATGGCCGCCGTGGCCGCCACATTGACGCAGGTTCTGACTCCAGAGGCTTTCGAACGCATGGAGGCGTTGTGCGACGTCTGGACCGCCGACGTACAGGCGATCATCGACGAATACAACGTGCCTTGGCAGGTGTCACAGCTCGGATGCCGCTCTGAATACTCATTCCGCGAAACCGCGCCGCGCACCGGTCGCCAGGCCGCCGACGCAGACGACTTTGAACTTCAGCAGTTCTTGCACCTGCACGCGCTAAACCGTGGCATTTTGATGACACCATTCCACAACATGGCACTCATGTCGCCAGCGCACACGATCGAAGACGTTAAGCGTCATACCGAGCACTTCCGCGAAGCGGTTGTTGCTTTGTTTGCCTAAGGGTTTCTATTTGCCAGCTAGCAAGCGCTTTTGCTTGCGGGCTGAGTTGAGTTGCACCAGCACAACGGCGATGATCGCTACCAGGAACACGGCCGAACCAATCACGTTCGCCTCAGCCGGGATGCCCTTCGCAGCAGCGGTGTAGACAAACTTCGGGAAGGTGTCGACCGGGCCAGCGTTGAAGTTAGTGATGATGAAGTCATCGAACGACAGCGCGAAAGCTAGAAGTGCGGCAGACATGATGCCAGGGGTCAGTAGCGGCAAAGTTACCTTGCGGAAAACCTGGGCCGGGGTTGCATATAGGTCAGAGCCGGCTTCTTCGAGGGCTGGGTCGAGGCTGGCAACACGAGCCTTCACCGTGACCACCACAAATGACAGACAGAACATGACGTGAGCCACGATTACGGTTCCAAGACCCTTGGTTACACCCATGTTGAAAAACTGCGATGCCAAACCGGCACCGAGAACAATTTCGGGCGTAGCCATTGGCAAGAACAGGAGCAGGCTAACTTGCGAGCGGGCCTTGAATTCGTAACGCACCAGCGCAATGGCAATCATGGTGCCGAGAATGGTGGCGAGCACGGTCGAAACAACACCGATTAGCACCGATGTGCCGAAAGCATCACATACTCCCGGCTCGCCGCAGACGTTGAGCCAGTTGTTGAATGTGAAACCGCGCCAAGAAATGTTCGATTTGAAGCTGTCGTTGAACGAGAACACGAAGGTGTAGGCAATTGGAATAAGTAGATAAATAAAGGCCAAGACGGTGTAGAGCGGCAGTGCCCACTTACCGAGTGCAAATCTCACAGTAGGTCCTCCGTTCCACTACGACGAACGTAGAACGTGACGAGCGCCAAGATGGCTGCCATCAAAAGCACCGAAAGCGCGGATGCACTCGGGTAGTCGTTAATTCTCAAGAAGTTTGCCTCGACCACGTTACCGATCATGGCTGTTTCAGAAGATCCCAAGAATTGGCTGCTGGCGTTCACATAATCACCGGCGATCGGAATGAACGTCATCAGGGTTCCCGAAATGATTCCAGGCATCGACAGCGGCAAGGTTACCCGTGCGAACACCTTGGCTGGGTTGGCGTACAGGTCAGAGCCAGCTTCAAGCAGACGAATGTCTAATCGCTCGAGCGATGTGTAGAGCGGCAGCGTCATGAACGGAATGAAGTTGTATGTCAAACCAAAAATGACCATGAAATCGGTGCCGACGAGGTACTGGTCAGGTGCCAGAACGCCCCAGGATTGCAAGGTCGTGACGATGAGCGATTCGTTGGCGAACATTTGCTTCCAAGCGAAGGTTCGAAGCAGGAACGAGATGAAGAAAGGTGCGATCACCAAGGTGAGCATTAGGCCCTGAAGAATCGGCCAACGACGTGCCTTTACGCCGATGAAGTAAGCCAGCGGATACGAAATGAGAAGGCCGAGGATGGTCGCCATGAGTGCGTAGAAAAACGACCTAGCTATGTGCGGCCAATAGGTTTCAATGACCGTCCAGTAGTTTGAAATTTCAAAACCGTATGCGTATCGACCGATTTCGCCCGAACCGTCTGGCACCTCTAGCGAGGTCACAACTAGCGAAACTAGTGGAGTGATGAAGAAAAGTCCGAGGTAGAGCATGCCCGGAATGAGCAATGCCATGGCAACTTTTACTGAGGTTTTTCGAGGTGTCTTGAAGTCACTCTTCGAGCCGCCACTGTGGCCAAATGCCGCGAAAGCCATGGCCTACTCCTCGTCGAGAGTGTCGGCTGGCAGGTCGGCAAGCCCAAACGAGTGCTCAACCTTCCAAGAAATCCAAACCTGATCGCCCAATTCGACCGTGCTATTGCCCTCGTTCTGTTCGAACACGGTAACCAGA
Organism: Rhodoluna sp.; assembly: GCA_030832605.1. Taxonomy (GTDB): domain Bacteria; phylum Actinomycetota; class Actinomycetes; order Actinomycetales; family Microbacteriaceae; genus Rhodoluna. The sequence continues at coordinate 8,328 of JAURIU010000023.1, forward strand.
CCGATGTTCGGTACATCCACCAAAAATTGGTTGCTGACGCCGGTAAAACGGATGTCTTTGACCTCGCCCGGGCCAATCAAGTTCTGGCTAGAGCTGTCGGCCGGCTTGTTTTGAAAGAGATCTGCCTTTTCTGGACGAACACCGATGGCAATCTTGCCGGTGTGCTTTTCGGCACGGTCTTTTGGCACAGAAATCTTGTAGCCAACGACGTCGATGCTCAGCGAGTTGGCGCTGGTCTCGACAATCTTGCCAATAAACAGATTCGACTGGCCCAAGAACTTCGAAACGAAAACGGTCTTTGGTCGGTCGTAGAGCTTCTCGGGTGCACCCATCTGCTCGATGTGACCCTTGTTCATAACTGCAACGGTGTCGGCCATGTCCATGGCCTCTTCTTGGTCGTGCGTCACATGCAAGAAGGTCAGGCCGACTTCGATCTGAATGGCCTTGAGCTCAATCTGCATTTCGCGGCGAAGCTTGAGGTCGAGAGCGCCGAGTGGCTCGTCAAGTAGCAATAGCGACGGACGGTTCACCAGTGCGCGAGCCAGTGCCACACGCTGCTGCTGACCACCCGAGAGCTGCTGTGGTCGGCGACCGGCGAGGTGACCGAGTTGAACTAGGTCAAGAGCCTCGGATGCTCGCTTGAGCGGGTCGGCAATCTTGCGCTGTTTCAAACCGAACGCAACATTCTCGAGCACCGACATGTGCGGAAAGAGAGCGTATGACTGAAAAACGGTGTTGACCGGACGTTCGTGCGGCTTGGTGTGTGAGACATCCTTGCCGCCGATGAGAATCTGTCCGCTGGTTGGCTCTTCAAGCCCTGCTACCAGGCGAAGGGTCGTGGTTTTGCCGCAACCCGAAGGGCCTAGAAGGGCGAAAAACTCGCCCGCAGGAATATGTAAATCGAGGTCATCAATTGCGGTGAAGCCAGGAAACTCTTTGCGAATTCCTACTAAATCTAGGTTTGAACCTCTGGCAACAAATTCTGTTGCCACTTATGCACCCAGCAATACTTCTTGGAATGCCTTGGTGAACGAAAGTTCTTCTTTTCCGGTTAGGGAACGGAAGCCGTGAGCGTTCTTCAAGAAATCTTCAGAAGGGAAAATCAGCTGGTTCTCTGCGAGAGCCGGGTCGATCTTCATCGCCTCTTCTTTCGCACCAACTACTGGAGTTACATAGTTCACCCAAGCGGCCAGCATCGCTGCGTTGGCTGGGTCGTAGTAGAAGTTGATCAGTTCTTCAACGTTCTTCTTGTGGGTTGCACCCATTGGAACGGTGAAAAGGTCTGCCGAGATGGTGGTACCCGAGTCTGGAATGAAGAAGCCGTACTTCTCGGTGCCAGCGCTTAGGTTCAACTGCACGGTGTCGCCAGACCAAGCGATAGCGGCAATGGTGTCTCCGTTTTCTAGGTCTTCGCTGTATGAGTTGCCCTTGATTCGAGCGATTTGACCTTCAGAAACCTTGCCAGCAAAGAAGTCGATGGCGTTCATGAACGCATCTTCGGTAAGGCTGTTTGCATCTGCGATATCAATGCCGTTTGCCAGCAAGATTAGACCGATGGTGTCGCGCATTTCTGACAGTACGCCAACGCGGCCCTTCAGTGATGGATCCCAAAGGTCTTCGAGTGAGGCAGGTGCGTCTTTGCCGGTTGCCTCTTTGAAAGCCGCTTTGTTGTAGGTGATTCCAGCCAAGATGCCCTGGTAAGGAACGGTGTAGTCACGCTCTGGGTCGAACGCAGCACCCATGTAGGCAGGAGCGATGTTCTTTTTGTTCGGGATGTTCGCTGCATCCATCTTCTGAACGTATCCGTTGTTAACCCAACGAGCGGCCATCCACTCGGTCGGGCAGGCTACGTCAGCGCCAATGTCGGCACCCTGGGCCAGCTGGTCTTTGACCTTGCCGTAGTAGGTGTCGTTGTCTTCAATTTCGATCTTGTACTCGACCTCAATACCGGTCTCGGCAGTGAACTTTTCAAGAGTCGGGTAAGTTACGGCTCCGTCGGTCTCGACCTCATCCATGTAGAGCGACCAGTTGTGCCAAACGAGTGTCTTTTCAGAGTCAGACACATCGGTGGCCGGAGTCAACTGGGTGTCTCCGCCTGGTGCACATGCGGCCAAGGCAACTGCCGCGGCAGTGGCTCCGGCACCCGCAAGGGCTGCACGTCTAGTCATTTGGTGACGACGAGCCTGCTTAATCAGCTCGAGCATCATTGGGTCTTGCGGAAGTGGCTTAGTCACTGGCCGGCTCCTTAAACTAGTGGGCTGTCATAGCCCGACCAAAAAGGGGTGCATGTCGCACAAAAAAAATACTGCCACATAAACCTGCGCAACGGGACCATTTTTGAATAGTGGTACTCAAAATTTACCGACCGGCAGTCATGCACCAGCCTCTCAATCACCCGTAAGGATAAAAACGCTAGGCTGTAACTTGTGTGTGACGAAGGAGTCGCCCAAAGGAGAATCATGCGGGTATCAGTACCTAGCGAGATAAAGAACAACGAATTTAGAGTTGCCATCACCCCGGCCGGGGTTCACGAACTCACCACTGCCGGACACCAAGTTTCAGTTCAGGCAGGAGCAGGCAAAGGCTCTTCGATCAGCGATCAAGAGTACGAAAAAGCCGGAGCAACAATTACCCCCGATGCTGCCTCGACCTGGGCCGCGGGAGACTTGGTTCTTAAGGTCAAAGAGCCAATCGAACCCGAATATCAGTACTTGCGACCAGGGCTCGTACTCTTCACCTACCTGCACCTTGCCGCTGATCTAGAACTAACCGAGCAGTTAATCAGGAACCAAGTTACGGCTATCGCCTACGAGACAGTTCAGCTGCCGAACCGCCAACTGCCGCTGCTCGCTCCGATGAGCGAGGTTGCTGGTCGCCTTTCGGTTCTGGTTGGAGCCCAAACTCTGATGCGCCACAACGGTGGCAACGGAACTCTTCTGGGAGGTGTGCCAGGCACCCGCCCAGCCAAGGTTGTTGTTCTCGGTGGTGGCGTAGCCGGAACCAACGCGATTGCCATGGCCGTTGGCCTTGGTGCAGAAGTAACGGTTCTTGACACCAACATCTCGAGACTTCGTGAGCTCGACCACCACTACGCAGGACGACTTCGCACCATCGTGAGCAACACGTTTGAAATCGAGCGAGCGGTTACCGACGCTGACTTGGTTATCGGCTCGGTTCTCATTCCTGGCGCAAAGGCACCGAAATTGGTAACCAACAACCACGTCAAGGCAATGCGCCCCGGCTCAGTGTTGGTTGACATCGCTATCGATCAGGGCGGATGCTTCGCCGACTCGCACGCCACCACTCATGCTGAACCGACCTATACGGTTCATGACACCGTGTTCTATAGCGTGGCAAACATGCCTGGTGCGGTGCCTCACACCTCTACCTACGCCCTAACCAATGCCACCTTGCCCTACGCAAAGGCACTGGCTGGCAAGGGCTGGATGGCAGCCTGCCAAGCCGATGCTTCATTGGCGCTTGGTCTAAATACTCACGGCGGGCTATTGGTGAACGAACCTGTTGGTGCAGCTCACGGAATCTCAAGCGTTTCGCTAGAGAGCGTGCTGGCCTAAGTTTCAAACCAGCCCAACGGCGAAATTGAAATCGCGGTCGGGCGCTTGGTGCTGAATTAGTCGTGCCGCAATCAGCGGATGCAGGCCGCTTATGAGAGGCAACGCCTTTCCGCCCAGCTGAACAAGTTCAACTTGGTCTACTCCGGCGAGCGCTACACGCAACCGAAGGTTGAGCAGAAGATCTCTCGGCACACCCGACAGGCCCTGGTTAGCAAGAACAAGGTGCACGCCAAGCGATCGACCACGGGCGGCAACCGACGTCAGGGCAACGCAGGCGGCTTGGTCGCGAATCACTTCGGCAAGTTCATCCACGATTATCAGCACCTTAGGTTTCGATAGCGTTGGGTCGCGTTCACGATGTTGCAAAAGATCGTGTAGCCCGGCCCAGAAAGTCGACCGGTCACCCTCGAGATCAGACAAACTCGCCACTAGCCACGGCTCGACACCTAAGCCATCAAGCAGCCCTCCCCCTTTGAAATCGACCAGCATGAGCTGCAGTTCGGTTGGTAGGTGGCGGTTGGTGAGTGACTTGGTGAGGATGCGCAAGAGCTGGCTCTTGCCAGAACCAGTTGGCCCAACAACAAAAACGTGCGGCGCACCTGCGAGATCGAGTTCGAGGGCTGCCCCTTGCGCTTCACCCAGCAGGGCACAGAGCTCGCCGGGCATAGCTGCTCGAAACCCGCGACCGAGAAGACGAGGCAACACGACCTGCAAGCTCTGTTCGCGCTGGCGTTCGGCAACCAGCGACCTTGCCGAGGCGCGCAGCTTTGGCGAGAGCATCCATCGCCATCTGGTCAACGGCTTATCAAAATAGAAAATTTTCTTGCCGACAATGGTGAACGGGCTAGCTGCCGTGGAACTTTCGCCTGCACCCGGCCGACGAACCTTAGACACCACCACCGCAATGAGCGCTGAACCAAACGACATCAGTGCGAGCTGCCACATTCCGGTCGAGAAACCCAGGTAGAGGCCAAGAACAAGCGAGGGGAGCATCCAGATTGCGGCCATGAAAAAAGTTTGAGGCCCCGAGCAACGCCCGGAGCCTCTAACTCTTGAAACTGTGAAGAACTAGTCGCCGATGTAGTGCATGACGTGCTTGACGCGGGTGTAGTCCTCGAAGCCATACATCGAAAGGTCTTTTCCGTAACCCGAGTGCTTGAAACCACCGTGAGGCATTTCGGCAACCAGAGGAATGTGGTCGTTGATCCACACGCAACCGAAGTTGAGGCCCTTGGCGAAACGCATTGCGCGGGTGTGGTTCGAAGTCCAAACCGAAGACGCTAGACCGTAGTTCACGTCGTTCGCCCAGCTCATCGCCTCATCGTCGTTGCTGAACGACTGAACGGTCACAACAGGGCCGAAGATTTCGCTCTGAATGTGCTCATCTTTTTGCTTGAGGCCCGTGAGAACGGTTGCCTCGTGGAAGTAACCGGCACCCGCGATGGCATTTCCGCCAACCGCGATGCTCGCGTGATCTGGCAGACGCTCGATGAAGCCCTTGACTCGGTCGAGCTGGCCGGCGTTGTTGACCGGGCCGAAGAGAATGTCGTCACGGTGCGGTGCGCCGGTTAGAGCATCCGTCTTGACCTTGGCAACCAACTTGGCCACGAACTCGTCGTGAACGTCGCGGTGAACCAAAATTCGGGTTGCCGCGGTGCAGTCTTGACCGGCGTTGAAGAATCCGGCGACCACCAGGGTCTCGGCTGCGCGGTCTAGGTCGGCTTCGGCGAAGATGATGACCGGAGCCTTGCCACCGAGCTCTAGGTGAACTCGCTTGAGGTCAGAAGCCGCACTCTTGGCAACCTCCATACCGGCGCGAACAGATCCGGTGATGGCAACCATTTGTGGGGTCGGATGTTCGACCAGCGCACGGCCGGTGTCACGGTCACCCGTCACAACGTTGAACACGCCCTTAGGCAAGAACTCCTGAGCGATCTCGGCAAGCAGCAGGGTCGAAGCCGGGGTGGTGTCAGACGGCTTGAGCACGATGGTGTTACCGGCTGCCAAGGCAGGAGCGAACTTCCAGGTGGCCATGTTCAGTGGGTAGTTCCAAGGGGTAACT
>JAURIU010000024.1 GCA_030832605.1 Rhodoluna sp.
ACCCTGAAGCCTGGCTTAACCAGCCTGGGGTGCTTGAGGGCAGGGAAGCCATTCAAAAAAATTCACCAGCCACTCAAGACCATTCCCAAAGCAGCAAGAGAGTAAGACCAGCGCCTGCCCAAAATCTTGATCCTTATCTGTTCGAGCTTTACTGCGCTGAATGGTGCTCGTACTTTGGCCACAACGATGTGTCGGTGACGCGACACTCCAAGGACGGTGGGGTCGACGTCGAAGGTGACACCTTCATTGCGCAGGTTAAATTCCAAGAATTACCGGTCGGCGTGAGACCTATTCGTGAGCTAGCTGGCGTGTTAGGACAGCACAAAGAATTTTTCGCTTACTTTTTTACTCTCAACGGGTTCAGTAACGCAGCGCTTCGGGAAGGCGAAGAGCTCGGCCTTGCTTTGTTCGAAGTGAAACCATTTACATCGACCATAGTCGCGAAGTCTCCACTTGCTGAACTTGTGCTTGAAGAAGTGGAAAATTAACCAAACAGTTCAGGCAGCGTACCCTCGTGCACACCCGCAAGCTCGGCCAAGCTCCAAGATGCCACGCCCTGAATCTCGAGGCGAGCATCCGAGTCGGTGGCAGAGGCGGCGCCAGAACCAGCCGCCAGCACCGCACGACCATCGGTAACGCCGATGCGCAGCACCGGAATTCCGCGGGCCTCGCACAGCCCAACAAACTTCACATCGTCTTCGCGACCGACCGACACAAGCACGCGGCCGGTTGACTCGCTGAATAGTGCGGCCGTGTCATCCACGTTGCCAACCTGCTTGATCTCATCGAGCCAAACGCGAGCACCAACACCGAAACGTAGCACTCCCTCAACAAGCGCCTGAGCCAAGCCGCCCTCAGACAGGTCGTGGGCCGAAGCCAGCAATCCCTGCTCAGAAGCAGCGTTCAGCGCCGCGGCCAACTTAGCTTCGAACGCCAAATCGACAACCGGCGGCTTGCCACCGAGGTGGTCGTGAATCACGCCAGCCCACACCGAACCGTCGAGCTCATCGCGCGTGGTGCCGAGCAGGTAAAGGTTGTGGCCCTCATCTTGCCAGCCAGCGGGGATGCGCCTCGCAACATCATCGATGACGCCGAGCACACCGACCACTGGGGTTGGGTGAATCGCGACGTCGCCGGTTTGGTTGTAGAACGAAACGTTTCCGCCGGTGACCGGAATGCCTAGCGCCAGGCAGCCGTCGGCCAAACCAGCGGTGGCCTGCTTGAACTGCCACATAACCTCGGGGTTCTCTGGCGAACCGAAGTTGAGGCAGTTGGTGACGGCCATTGGCGTAGCGCCGGTGACTGCAACGTTGCGGTAGGCCTCGGCCAGGGCCAGCTGCGCGCCGGCATAAGGGTCGAGTTGGCCGTAGCGGCCGTTGGCGTCGGTGGCAATCGCGATGCCGAGTCCGGTTTCTTCGCTGACGCGCACCATTCCGCCGTCGTCTGGCATGGCCAGCGCGGTGTTACCGCCAACGTAGTGGTCGTATTGGTTGGTGATCCAGTTTTTCGAAGCCTGGTTCGGCGACGAAACGACTTCGACAATCTGCTCGGCTAGAGCGGCGGCATCGGTGGCGCGAGCAAGGCGCGACGATGAATCGGCATTCAACGCGTCGATCCAGGCCGGGTAGGCAACCGGGCGCTCATAAACCGGGCCGTCGTGGGCAACCGTGCGCGGAGGCACGTTGACGATTTCTTCGTCGCCCCAGTTGATATAGAGGCGCGGTTCGCGAATGACTTCGCCGAGCACCGAATACTCGACTTCCCACTTCTCCACAATTTTCTTGAAGGCGGCCAGGTCGCGCTTTGGCACGATAGCCATCATGCGCTCCTGTGACTCCGACATCAGAATCTCTTCGGGGGTCAGCGACTCGTCACGCAGCAGTACGTTGCGAAGCTGCACGCGCATACCGGCCTGACCATTCGAGGCCAACTCGCTGGTGGCACAAGACAGACCGGCACCACCCAAATCTTGAATACCCGCCACAACGCCAGCGGCATAAAGCTCTAGGCAGCACTCGATGAGCACCTTCTCGGCGAACGGGTCGCCAACCTGAACGGCCGGGCGGCGGCTTGGCCCATCGGCGTCGAAGGTCTCACTCGCGAGAACAGAAACACCACCGATGCCGTCGGCACCTGTTCGCGCACCGAACAAAATCACCTGGTCGCCAGGGTTCGATGCCTTGGCAAGCTTCAAATCTTCGTGACGCAGCGCGCCAACCGACAGTGCGTTCACCAGCGGGTTGCCCTGATAAACCTTGTCGAACACCGTCTCGCCACCGATGTTTGGCAGGCCGAGGCAGTTGCCATAGAACGAGATTCCGCTCACCACACCGTGCACAACGCGCGCGGTGTCTGGGTGCGAAACGTCGCCGAAGCGAAGCTGATCCATCACGGCAATCGGGCGGGCACCCATGGTCAAAATGTCGCGAACGATTCCGCCAACGCCGGTTGCAGCGCCCTGAAACGGTTCGATGTAGCTCGGGTGGTTGTGGCTCTCGACCTTGAACGTGACGGCCCAGCCCTCACCAATGTCGACCACACCGGCGTTCTCGCCCATGCCCACCATGAGGTGCTCGCGCATCTCGTCGGTAACCTTCTCACCAAACTGGCGAAGATAAATCTTTGATGATTTATATGAACAATGTTCTGACCACATCACCGAATACATCGCGAGTTCGGCGCTGGTCGGGCGGCGACCCAAAATCTCGCGGATGCGCGCGTACTCGTCTTCTTTAAGCCCAAGTTCTTTCCACGGCTGTGCCTTCTCGGGGGTAGCCTTGGCGTTTTTGGTGGTGTCGACCGCGATAACGTTGCTCATCTTTAGGCCTCCACTAGCGACTTGAGTACCGAAGTGAAGAACTTCAGGCCATCGACACCCGAGCGCATGGCCACCGAGGTGTCTGGGCCAAAGCCCGCCTCAACAGCGTGCTCAGGATGCGGCATCAAACCAACCACGTTGCCGCGCTCGTTGCGCAAGCCCGCGATGTCGTTCATCGAACCGTTCGGGTTGAAATCTTTGTATCTAAAGGCCACCAGACCTTCGCCTTCGAGGCGCTTGAGGGTCTCAGCATCCGCTATGTAACCACCCTCACCGTTCTTGAGCGGGATGGTGATTTCTTGACCGAGGGTGAACTCGTTGGTCCACGGGGTGTCGACGTTTTCGACCACTAGCTTCTGATCGCGGCACACGAACGTCTGAACGTCGTTGCGAATCAGGCCGCCAGGCAGCAGGTGGCTCTCGACGAGCACCTGAAAACCGTTGCAAATTCCGAGCACCGGCAAGCCGCCGGCAGCAGCCTTGATGATGCTCTCCATAACCGGAGCCTGCGCGGCAATCGCGCCGCAGCGAAGGTAGTCGCCAAACGAGAATCCACCGGGCAAAACCACGGCGTCAACCGTGTGCAGGTTGGTGTCGGCGTGCCAGAGGGCAACGGGCTCGCCGCCGGCTAGTCGAACCGCGCGCTGTGCGTCACGGTCGTCGAGGGTTCCCGGAAAAGTTACAACGCCAATGCGCATCGCAGCCGGCCCCTTAGTTCTCGATGGTGACCGAGACCACGTCTTCGATCACTGCGTTCGACAAAAACTCTTCGCCAATCTTCTGGGCGGCAGCCACGTCGGCTTCGGTCACGGCGCGGTCGAAGTGAAGCTCGATGCGCTTGCCGATGCGCACGTTGGCGATTTCGTTGTGGCCGTTGCGGTGAAGCGCGTTGTTCACGGCCTTGCCGGCTGGGTCTAGCAGGTCTGCCTTAGGCATGACTTCTACGATGATTTTTGGCACGGATGTCTCCCAAAAGGTGTTGCTCGTGGCTTGTTTTTGCGCCCGACAACTGCGGCGAACACCTCTAGTTTAGTGGGGCTCGGATGCTGCTGCCGGATGCTCGCCGCGCCTGCGACTAGGCCGCGCCGGCGGCGTTCTGCTCAAGCAGTTCAAACCGAACGGGCTCTTCGGCCGCAGCCCTAATCGCCCGCAAGATTGTTTCAGAGCCAGTAATGGCGGCGCGGCTAAAGTCGCTGCTCTGGGCGGCTACTTGAATCCACACTTTTCCGGTGGCAATCTCGCTCTGCAAACCAGCATTTGTGATGGCTGGGTCGACGGCTTCTACGTTCAAAAGTTGTTCAAAAACCTGGCTGGTCAAAGCGTCTAGATCTTCTGCACCAGTGACCATGAAATGCATGTCAACGTTTACGGTTTGCATTAGCTCACTCCCTTTAGATAGCCAGGTTTGTAGCAGGTTCGGTTTCTCGCGAATTGCCTCAGATGACTTAAATAATAGGCATCGCTCGGCGTTAAGTGCACGATTATTTTGTGTTTCAGCGGGCATGGGCACAAGCATTGGTAATACTTTGGCGGGTCGACGATGCGCCAGCCTGAATTGGCTAGTTCGACCAAAAATACTTGGATGTGCTTATCGGAGTGCGTTAACCAGTAACCCCGTTTTCGATACATGCCGAAAACGTAGCCGACGCGCTCTTCAGAGCGCCGAAGTTACTCACAGGCTAGTGAACGGTGACCTGCCCGACCCCGTCGAGCGAATAGACGCGTACGTGATCGATCGCCATCTCGGCGTGAGTTAGGGCCGGGTCGATCTCGCCCGTGAATCCGCCGCCCATCGCCAAGTTCATGATGATGTAGTGCGGGTGTTCGAAAACCCACTGGCTAGGCGCGACATCCGCTGGGGTTTTGGTTTGATAGTGGCGGTCGTCGATGTACCACGAAATCGAGCCCGGCAACCATTCGACGGCAAAGGTGTGAAAACCGTCGCTCATGTCGGCCTCAACCGAAATCTCGGTGCCAGAACCGTGTTCACCCGAATAGCCAGGGCCGTGGATGGTGCCAACCAGCGTGTGCGGGTCGCGGCCGCGCACTTCGAGAATGTCGATCTCGCCGCAAGTCGGCCAGGTTACCTCGACGAGGTCGGTGCCGAGCATCCAGAATGCTGGCCAAGTGCCAGCGCCCTTTGGCACACGAACGCGCGCCTCGATTCGGCCGTGTAGCACCGAAACCTTGCCGGCGGTGTGCAGCTTGGCGCTCGCCCAGTCGGCAGGGGTGCCGTAGTAGGCCATATAGGAGTTGTCGGCCGGCAGCTTGGTGGCCGTGATCACCAACGAACCCGCCCCGTCGGTGGCTGCCTGCTCGGGCAGGTACCACTCGCGCTCTTGGTTACCCCAGCCCGGAATGCCCACTTCACTGCCGTCGCCGATGTCGAAGTTCCAGAATGCGCCGTCGACGCTAGAGCCGGCTGCCTCGTTGAATTCTTCGCTCCAGAGCAGTTTGAGCGCAGCGCCGCTTGGCGACACGCGTGCCACTGGAGAGCCGGTTTCGTTGGGTGAAAAGTCGTTCAATGCGGGGCCCTTTTTGAGAGTGGATGCGCCACCGAAGTCGCCGATGGCTCTGGGCTCGAACGCACACTCGAGATGTGGTTAATTTACCAAGAAACTCTCAGGGTCGAGTGTGTATAGAGGGGTATAAATAGTCGACGCCAGAACTTAGGCTAGAGCCATGTCGAAAATGAGCACACGCGTGGCGCGTGCAATCGCCGCGCTCGTCGCAACCCTTGCGCTGCTCGCGACATCGCTGGTTGTTGCGCCAAGCGCTTCGGCAGGAGAGATCGACGAAGTCAAGCCAGACAACAACCAGTCGAAATATGTCGAGGGCACCGACCCGGCCGCCTGGCTGTTCGACCCACTGCGCGTGCACCGCATCGACATCGAAATTTCTCAGAACAGCTACAACGTTCTAAACGGGAGTAACTACTACAACAAGGCCGACTATCAGGCCGGCACAATGAAATTCACCACAGACACCGGTGTGGTTGTAACACAAAACAAGTCGGTAGGGCTTCGCCTCAAAGGCGGTTGGGGCTCTTTCAGAAACCTAGATCAAAAAGCCGCGTTCAAAATCAAGACCAACTTCGTTAAAGGTCAAAATTTCTTCGGTCTCAAGAAAATGACCTTGAACAATATGGTTCAAGACCCGAGCATGTTGCACGAGGCAACTGTCTACCGCCTTTACCGCGCCATGGGTGTGGCAGCACCTCGCGTGGGTTATGTGAACGTCTTCGTGAACGGCATCAACTACGGGCTGCACGCCAACATCGAAACCTACGACGATGTGATGCTCAAGCGTTGGATGCCCTCTACCAAAAACCTCTACGAAGGTGCTTACTTTCAAGACGTCATCGGCAGTCAATACCGAGACATTGAAGTGGATGAGGGCGACGGTACTGACCGCACAGACCTAGCCGCACTGGCAAATGCGAACGACACCATGGATGGCGCTCAGTGGTACAACACCTGGTCAAAGTTGGTCGACGTTGAGCAGTTCATCAATGAGTGGGCGGTTGAGCGTTATGCAGCTCACTGGGACGGCTATTCCTGGACCATCAAGAACAACTACTACCTGCACACCACCGAGCAAGGCGTTTTCAGCCTGTTTCCTTGGGGTAGCGACCAAACTCTTCTAGGCCACCTACCGTTCTTAGAGACAAACAGCGTTGGAGTGATGTTCATTAAGTGCATCCAGTATTCGCCTTGTCAACAGCTTTATAAGGGCGCTCTTCGTTCTGTGCACTTGAAGGCCGTGGAGCTGCAGTTTCCATCGAACGTCGACGACATTTGGGCTGCAATCCAAGCGGATGTTCGTGACGACCCTCGCAAAGAGCGCGGTTATGACGAGGCCTGGGGAACCGCCAATGCTTCTAAAGATTTCTTCGGCTCGCGCGAATGGTATCTCGATAGCGAAATCGGAACTGATAAGGCAACTAATCTCGAGGTCACCTACCAGTTCACCGGGTTTGGGGTTGGAGACACAGCAACGCCAACTGTAACCAGACGCGGTGGAACAGGTTCTGTCGTTTACAAAATTGTTGGTGGAGAAACCAACTGCTCGGTGAACTTCAACACTGGACTACTGCGAATCAACAAGCTTGGCTACTGCCGCGTCATGGCTCGTTCTTCGGCGTTTGATGGGTGGGCTGCCAGTGTAGATGTTGACGTTTTTGACAACACCGCTAAGCCAGGAAAAGTAGAGATAGCACCGATTGAGGGCATCGTTTACAACACCGAAGCAACAGTGAGTTTTACATCCCTGTCTTCTGCTCAAGCCTCTATATCGGTCACGGGTCAATGCACCTACGGTAACGGCAAGATTCTGGCGCTGAGCGGCGAAGGTACCTGCACGCTAAATGTTGAAGCTCCAGCAGATGGCGAATTCACCTCTGCGAGTGCCAGCCTGCAAATACCTTTGCTCAGGGTTCAAGAGGGAGAAATCCCTCTCACAGACACTCTCGAATACAAGGGGGAGCTACCCAAGGGCGGGTTTATCAACCTCGTTAAAGTTCCCGACCAGGTGACCGGCGCTTGCAACGTGAACCAGCTAAAGCTGTCGTCAACGGCATCTCAGGGCTCATGCATCGTCACTTTTAACGCACTCAACACGCCAACTCAGGCGTTTCCGCGCACGGTGCACGTGGTGAAGCTGGTCAATGGCACGCAGTCGTTCCCAGCTACAGTCACAAAGGCAGCATCGTTCAGCAAAAAGAAGAACACCAAGGTTCTGCTCGCGAAAACTCGCACCATCAAAACCAACCTGGGAGCATCCGCCACCTGGACCACCAATGGCCAGTGCAAGATCACGACTTCTGGCAACAGCGTCTACGTCGCGGTGAAGGCTAAAACCACCTGCCGTGTGAGCTTGAAGTCAAAGAGCGTCTTCGGCTTGCCCGTCGTGACCAGAGCCTGGGTAATCGGCTACTAGACTGCGAGCATGAGCAAGCAGGTTCGCGCAGCATCCCTAGTCGCAATGGCGGCACTCCTTCTAACCGGATGCACCACCGGTGCCACACCGCAACCGACCCCCAGCTACACACCCAAGGTTTATGTGAACGCCCCGCTCACCGGCATGCCGTTCGAAAAGGGCACCCGGCCATCGCTCGACGGACCGTCGGTAGCCTGCAAGATCGACAACGTGGGCACCGAAACACTCAAGGCAAACATCAACCGCACCGACATGGTTTATGTCGAGATGGTCGAGGGTGGCCTAACGCGTCTTGTTGCCGTTTGGCACTCTGATATGCCAACCGCGGTCGGCCCGGTTCGCTCGATTCGCCCGATGGACCCAGACATCATCAGCCCACTCGGCGGCATCGTCTGTTACTCGGGTGGTCAACTCAAGTTCGTCACCATGATGCGCAATACCAATGTTTACAACGCGAGCGAAACGAGCGAGCAAGCCAACGGCACTTTCACTCGCGACAAGAACCGCGTTGGCCCTAAGAATGTGATCGTGGATGCTGCGAAGCTAGCCGCTGCTCACCCCGACCTAACCCCGCCCGCAGCTCAGTTCGAGTTCACCGCGATCACTGAACAGGCATCGGCTGTAGCCGCCGGCACACCCGTGGCCAACTTCTCGGTTTACTACCCGAGCGCTTTGAGCAATTGGATTGTTGATGGAAGCTCATTCGCGAGAGTCCAAGACGGAATTCCGCACCTAGACAGCGAAACCAAGCGGCCGACCAAGGCAACCAACGTGGTCGTTCTGAATGTTCAAATCGACCGCCAGTATGGCAAGGTGCCTAAGACCACCTTGGTTGGTTCCGGCACCGGTTGGGTTTTCTCGCAGGGTATGCAGTTGGCAGTGAAGTGGTCGAAGGCTTCGCAAACCGCACCGATCGTGCTGACCGATGCCGCTGGCGCACCAATCAAACTCATTCGCGGCAACACCTGGGTTGAGCTTCTGCCACAGAACGAAAACGGTCGCCTCGAGGTTGTTCTGCCTCTAGAAGACGCCACCGAGTAACTGGCGGCGATCGTGTTCGTGCTGCTTAGCCCGACCGTGCTTAGAGCAGGTCGCGAGCATCAGCTTGAACAATCGCCAGAATCCGATCTGCTGACTGACCCTCAAAAGGAGCCGCAGCGCTAAACAGCTCTTCGATTTCAGTTGAACGGCTTGGCAAACCCCACTCGATTGCTTTGTTTAGCGTGGTCTCAAAATCGGCAAAATTTTCAACACGGATGCTCGCCGCAGCCGCCTTCTCACCGAGCGGGTTAAACGCCCAGTGGTTCGGTTTCTCGAAGAACACGGGTGAGCGCCCGGTAACCAGCGGATACTCCACCAAAAACGAGATTCCGTCGGTGAACATCAGGTCTGCTGCCAGCATCAGCGATGCATAAGAACTGGATGCATCGATGGCGGTGTTTGGCAGGGCGCTCCACGCTGCTTTCCATTCGCTCAGCTGGGCTTGGGTCAGGTAGCCCTGACTTGTGAGTGTGCCGAACATATACGGATGCGGGCGAAGCACAAAGTCGATGTCGGGGCGACGCTTAGCGAGCTCGAGCATTTGTCCACAGATTTCGTTGAACACCCCAAAGTTGAGCCAGCCTTCGCTAAAAGTGTGGTGTGGACCCCAAAGTACGCGGTATGCGCGCCCCTCCGAAGAGTCAGCGCGCTTGTGGCCGACTGGCCAGAATGGTGTTTCTGATTTCGCCTTAGCAATCAGTGCGTCAACCTTGGGAGTGCCGGTGAAGTGCACGTGCGAACCGCCGCGTTCGGTGCCTTCGAATGCGTCTTTGGCATCGCGGTCTTGCAAAAAGATGAGGTGGGCTAGGCGATGGGTGCTCTGTCGGAATAGGTGTGGTGCAACACCTCGGATGCCCGGCTCGTTCACCAGCGGAAGCGAAAAGTATGGCACGTAGCAAACGCGCGCAATTGAGATGAGTTTTTCGATGCGGTAAGCCGGCTGGTAATTCTTCTGCCACGGGTAATTGAGAAAAATGTAGTCGGGGTTGATCTCGCGAAGGCGTTCGAAGCCGTCGTAAGGGTTGGCATAGTCGAATCGAAGATGCTCGACACCTTGGCTGGTCAGGTAGTCGCTGACCTTCGACTCATCGCCAAACTCGTCGTCGCCGGTGAGCTTGCGAGGAATGCTTACTACGATCGGCTCGAAGTCGGGTGACTCGAGCATTTTGCGATAGAGCTCGTCAAGAGCATCCCAGGCTTCGAAGTAGAACGTGAGAAAGACAACGCGAATGCGTCGACCCACTACTTGATTCCGTTCTTCTTGAGAAGCGCAGCCACATTGCTCTGCTGCTTTTTCATCCAGTTGATCGACCGGGTCTGCTCGAGCTTCGCATCATCGTTTGAGAATTCGGTGATGAGCCCGGCTGTGTTGAGCATGAACGAAGACAACTTGCTTGTGGTTGCCTTTGCCGAAACCGCTTTGAGCTCGGTCAGGTAGATGGTCTTGCATGGCTTGTAATCGAGGCACTTTTGAAAGAGCATGCCGCGCGGAATGGCACTTTTCTTGTGGCTCTGCATGACCCACGGGTAGCCAACTTCTTTTGCGTCCATCGCGAAGTAATAAGAGTCACCCTTGACCGGAGTCTGGCGGTTTTCACCGAAGGTTTGGTCGACGCCCCACGGAATCATCGTGAACTTGCCGCGGTCGTTGCTGCGCCAGAAGTGGTTGTTGATGATCGGGCCAGAGTAGCCATCCCAGTGACCCAAGAAATTCTCGACGGCGAACTGGCGAATCAGCTTGGCGCGATCGGTGTAGGTGTCCATCGCCTTCCACCAAGCGGCACCGGTTGTCATGTTTGCCACTTCGATGAGCTTGCCGAGGTCTTTTTTGTCTGGGGTGGTCGACCATCCCTCATCAACTAGGTAAGGGCCGGTCTCTTCGCCGCCGCGGTCATTGCCATACATAAGGTCCTTGAAGGCCTGTGCTTCGTAAAGGTGCTGAGTTGGGTCGCCGAAGCGCTTGCTCAAGAAAATGTCATCGATGGTTTCAACATTTAGATAGAGCCCTTTGAGGGTTCCGTTCACATAAACCTTTGCGTATCCGGTCTTAGGTGCCGGAATGCCCATCGAGTTAAACAAACGATAGGCAGCAGCCTCGTGAATGAGAGAACCGTCTTGCGTCATGGAGTTGAGGGTCATAGCTTTGAGCCCCAAGAACCGCTGGCCCTTGAGGTTGCTCCAGTTGAACTTGAGTTTGAACGACGGTTTTCCCGAAAGCTTTTCTAGCGAAGTCGAACCCTTGAGTCGAACGCCGGTCGAGAATTTGCCGCTGGTTCCGCCAATTGACTTGAGCTCAACCTGGGCCATCGTGTATTCCTTAGGCGTTTTGTTCAGGTTGGCCACGCTGGCTGAATCGATGGTGATGTAAACCTCGTGAATCGACGTGCTGTTATAAAAGTCACCCAAAGACTGCGATGCGCTCGCAGATGGCACGGCAATTGCCGCAGCAACGAGCCCGAGGCTCAAAAAGATTGACCATACGGCTCTGGATAGTTTTCTCATGATTGGCAACTAGTCTAACTTTGTGAACATTTTTGAACAGTATCTACCCTTTATTCTTAGCCTTCTCTTAGATGCCGCCTCGGTAACCCTGCTGGCCTATGTCTTCTATTACCGTCGCCACCACAACCGCGACATGCTAGTGGCCATCGCCATGATCAACGTGACTCTTTTCTCACTTGCCGGAGCGCTGGCCTCGTTCACACTGTCACTCGGCGTTGGCTTCGCCCTCTTTGCTGTGATCTCGATCATCCGCCTTCGTTCAGATGAAGCCGGCTGGATCGAAATGACCTATCTATTGGTGAGCCTCGCCACCGGTTTGATTCTCGGCCTTCCTGGTTTCTCGCTATTTCAGCAGTCCATCTACGCGTCAGTCATGGTAGCGGCCATGTATGTGCTTGACCACCCGAAGTTGCTAGGCAATTCAAAGGTTCGAAAAATAAACATCACCCTTGACGGCACCAACCTTGGTGACGACCTCAAGGCCCGCGTCGAAACTTTGCTCGGCCGCTCGGTTGATGCGGTAATCATCAAGTCGGTCACCGCAACGCCGCCGTCAACCAAGGTTGAGATTCGCTTCCAAGAGGCACTCGAGCCGACTCAAAACGCTAAATCATGACCAAGCCGAGTTACCAATACACGCAGCACCCGCACGTCGAGAAGCGTAAGGCGAAGCATCCGAGCAAATTGAACGCGGATGCTGACGCTGGCGTCTTGGGTGCAACCAAGCTCACCCTCAACCAACGTTTTGGATTGGCCATAACCAAATCGGTCGGAACCATGTGGGCCGCCTACGCGTTTTTCGCCCTGAGCCTGATCAGCCTGCCGGCAGTGCTAATGACCGGCGACACCATGATCATCGTGGCCTGGGTGGCACAAACCTTCTTGCAACTCGTACTTTTGCCAATCATCATCGTTGGGCAAAACCTTCAGGCGGCGAAAGCCGAACACCGGGCAATCGCAACCTATGAAGATGCCACTGCCATTCTCGAAGAGGCCAAAGAAATTCAGGCCCACCTGACCGACCAAGACAAGGTGCTTAGCCACTTGATCGACAAAATGACCGCACTCGAGGCAAAACTTGAGGCTGCTCAACAGGCCACCAAGCGCACCAAATAACCAATGCGCCTCGTTATCGCCAAGTGCACCGTTGACTATGCCGGTCGACTCACCGCACACTTGCCGCTAGCCAACCGTCTGCTCATGCTCAAGGGCGACGGCTCGATTTTGGTGCACAGCGACTCTGGTTCATACAAACCGCTCAACTGGATGAACCCACCGTGCAGCATCACGGTGCAAGAACCCGAGGCCGAAGCGGCTGAAGCTGGGGTCATCGAAGTGTGGCGAGTTTCGCAAACCAAGACCGCCGACATCCTTTATGTGTCGATTCACGAAATCATTCACGAACTCGACCACCACCTCGGCGAAGAGCCTGGGCTACAAAAAGACGGCGTTGAGGCTCACCTTCAAGAACTGCTGGCCGACCAGCTTCAGGTTTTCGAAGAGGGTGCAACTCTGATTCGCCGCGAATACTTCACGGCTATCGGTCCGGTCGACATTCTTTGCAAGGATGCATCGGGTCAAACCGTCGCGATCGAGATCAAGCGTCGCGGTGAAATCGATGGCGTCGAGCAGCTCACCCGCTACCTCGACCTACTCAACCGTGACCCCCACCTCGCTCCCGTGCGCGGAGTCTTCGCCGCCCAAGAAATCAAACCTCAGGCCCGAACCATTGCCGAAGACCGAGGCATCGAGTGCCTAGTGCTCGACTATGACGTAATGCGTGGGCTCGAAACCAACCAATCCCGACTGTTTTAGTAGAGACATCGGCGCTGATTCATTTAGGCTGAGCGCATGAACCGTGCACCGCGCATCCTCGTGATTCAACACAACCTTGACGACCACCTCAACGAACTGGCCGTGCCGCTTATGCGAGCTGGCATCGACATTGTTCCCTGGGATGTCGAGAACGCCCCCGCCCCGACCGAACCGATCGATAACTTCGACGGCATCATTTCGCTCGGTGCGATTGCCGGCGTGCTTGAAGAAGCAAACCACGCGTGGATGCCCGTTGAGCGCAAGATTTTCGAACGTGCCCTCGAGCTCGAACTGCCGCTTCTGGGAGTCTGCTTTGGGTCACAGATGCTGGCTTCGGCTGCCGGTGCTCAGGTTTACAAGGTTGAGACCCCAGAAGTTGGTTGGACCAAGGTCGACATGCTGCCCAACGCCGCGAACGACCCGGTAATGGCCGCCATCGGCTCGAACCCAGACGTTTTTCACTTTCACTACGACAGCTTTGACCTGCCAGAGGGTGCCGAACTGTTTGGCATCACCGGCGACATCAAGCAGGCGTTCAAGGTCGGCCCGAAGGCTTGGGCCGTGCAGTTTCACATCGAGGTCGGCCCGGCCGCCATGTTCTCGTGGTTTGCCACCTACGCCCGTGAATTCGAAAAACTCGCCGGGGGAGTCGAGCACCAAAAAGCTCTGACCATGGCGAACTGGGATGCCTACCGCCAACGTTCGAACGCAGTGGGCGACGCTTTTGCCGCCGAAGTTTTGGCGCAGGCCGCTCGCTAAGTCAACTTCACGCGCGGGCACACGCCCTCGGCTACAGATTCGTTTACCAAAATAACAC
>JAURIU010000025.1 GCA_030832605.1 Rhodoluna sp.
CCGCTATGCAACCACGTTCGTCGACATCACCAGCACCCGCATAATCTCTCGCGGCGGTTTATTTGCGCGCGTGCGCCGCGAGCTTTCGTGGTCGCAAGTCACCGGCATCGAATACTCGCGCACCAAGGGCATCGTCATCTTGGCTGGAGAAGAACCTCCGTTGATTTTGACGCGGATGCCCCGAGCCAAAGCCCTCGCCGAAGAACTTCGCGCGACGCTGGCAAAATAGAACTTCGGAAAGGTTTGAACTTGGCGAAACGTGTGGGAGTCATCGGCGGCGGTCAGCTGGCACGGATGATGACTCCACCTGCCATCAACCTTGGTATCGAGTTGAAGGTGCTAGCCGAGGCCGAAAATTCTTCTGCTGTCATGGCCACCACGATGGTCGGCGACTACACCCAATTCGAGGTTGTAGCCGCGTTTGCCAAAACCGTAGATGTGATCACCTTCGATCACGAGCACGTGCCCCTAGAGGTGCTGCGCAGGTTAGAAGAAGCCGGAGTTTCGGTTCAGCCACCATCGCGCGCGCTGGCCTTTGCCCAGAACAAACTCGAGATGCGCGCCCGCCTGTCGGCGCTTGGTTTGCCGATGCCGATTTGGGCAGCCATTTCTTCGGTGGCCGAACTACAAGAATTCTTGAACGACAACGGGGGAGTTTGTATTTTGAAAACCCCAATCGGCGGTTACGACGGCAAGGGTGTGCGCGTCATCAAGTCGGTCGAAGACGCCGCCGACTGGCTCGAGCCGGCGATGCTCGGCTCGGTTGGTGGCTCGTTGCTCGCTGAAGAGAAGGTCAACTTTTCGCGCGAGCTTGCGCAGCTAAGTGCCCGAACCCCGAGTGGCGAGTTTGCCACTTGGCCACTGGTGCAAACGGTCCAGGCGAACGGGGTTTGCTCTGAGGTGATGAGCCCTGCCCCCGGCGCAGACCAGGACACACTCGAGCGGGCCGCCGAAATCGCTCGCGGAGTAGCCGAGGGTCTCGGCGTAACCGGCGTTCTGGCCGTCGAACTTTTCGAAACCCCGAACGGCCGACTGCTAATCAACGAGTTAGCCATGCGCCCGCACAACTCGGGTCACTTCAGCATCGAAGGTTCGATCACCAGCCAGTTCGAGCAGCACCTGCGCGCGGTGCTCGACCTGCCACTCGGCTCCACTGCACCAACGCAGTCGCACAGCGTGATGGTGAATCTGCTGGGGGTCGACGACAAGCACGATTTCGTGAGCAGCTACGAGCAGGTGCTGGCGCAGCATCCGAGTGCCAATGTTCACACCTACGGTAAGGCACCTCGTGCCGGCCGCAAGATGGGTCACGTCACCGTAGTTGGGCAAAATTCGGCCGACGTTTTGGCCGAGGCACGGGCAACCGCCCAAGCCTTGCTTCAGGGCTAAAACGCCAGTCACGCCTAAAATTACGAAGGTGCCCGCATCTTTGGGTGCGAAAACTTTTTTGGCTTTGACCGCGAGGAGCAACTATGTCGAATGCGCAGGTTGGCGTAGTAATGGGTTCAGACTCCGACTGGTCGGTAATGTCTGACGCAGTCGCGGTTTTGAAAGAATTTGGCATCGAAGCCGAGGTAGAAGTTCTCTCGGCACATCGCACCCCTGAGCGCATGATCGAGTGGGGCAAGGCCGCGGCCGGTCGCGGAATCAAAGTCATCATCGCCGGTGCCGGTGGCGCAGCCCACCTACCAGGCATGCTCGCATCGGTCACCACTCTGCCGGTCATCGGAGTGCCGGTGCCGTTGGCAAAACTCGACGGGCTCGACAGCCTGCTTTCTATAGTTCAAATGCCGGCCGGAATTCCGGTTGCCACGGTTTCAATCGGCGGGGCTAAAAACGCCGGCATTCTCGCGGCTCGCATCTTGGGCGCTTTCGACGACCGGCTATCGGCCAAGCTCTCTGCGTTCGGTGAAGACCTCAAGACTCAGGTTGCCGAAAAGAACGCGAAGCTGAAGTCGCAGCTGTGAGTTCTGTTCCAACCCGCCCGGCCAAGCCGGCCAGCGGCGCGTCAAAAGGCGCGTCAAGTAGCGCGTCAGGCAGCACTTCTAACAGCCCGTTTCGAAACGTCGATCGGGCCACGCCAGAACAACTTCGAACTCGCGCCTGGTGGCTGCTGGTTTTCACCCTCATCGTTCCGGGTCTCGCTCAACTTGTTGGCGGCAATCGCAAACTTGCTCGCTTCGGCCTGCGCGCCACAATCACGATGTGGGCGACGCTGGGCTTTTTGCTTCTACTCGGCCTGATCAATCGCGGCTGGGTAATCTGGCTGGTCACCCTGCCGTTTGTGGGCACGATTATTTCTTGGATGCTCATCGCCTACGCACTCGTATTCTTGGTGCTCGCCGTCGATGCGCTTCGTCTTTCGAGGCTGGGCAAGTTGTTCGACCGAGACAAATGGATTGCCCTTGGCGCATTCGCCCTCGTCGCAACGCTCGGCACCTCGGCAATCAGTTGGGCTGGCAACTTCGTCGGCGCGGGCACCGGCGCGATCGGCTCGATCTTCAGCCAGCAGGGTTTCTCGGCTCCGGTTGACGGTCGGTACAACATCCTCTTGCTCGGGTCTGATGCCGGCGGTGACCGTTTTGGCGTTCGCCCAGACTCGATCTCGGTGGTTAGCATCGACGCATCGACCGGCAAAACCGTGAGCATCAGCATTCCGCGTAACCTGCAAAAGGCACCGTTCTCTGGTGACTCACCGCTCTGGTCGGTCTATCCAAACGGTTGGGCCTGTGGCAACGAATGCCTCATCAACGCGCTCTACAAAGATGTGATGGACAACCACCAGGACCTTTACCCAGACGCCGAAAAACAGGGCAGCAACCCTGGCATCGAGGCTACCCGCGACGCTGTTGAGGGAGTGACCGGCCTCAAGATTCAGTCTTATGTGCAAATCGACATGAGCGAGTTCGCCAGCCTTATCGATGCTCTGGGCGGCGTTCGCATCAAGATCAAGCAAGACCTGCCAATCGGCGGTCAACGCGACGATGCCTCGGATGCACGCGGCTGGTTGCGCGCCAGTGCCGAGCCTCAGCTGCTCACCGGATACCAAGCGCTTTGGTATGCCCGCAGTCGCCACGGCACTAGCGACTACGACCGCATGCTTCGCCAGCAAGAGATTCAGGCTGCCATCTTGAAGCAGATGGACCCAGCCAATGTGCTCAACCGCTTTCAGCAGATTGCCTCTGCATCTAAAGAGCTCGTGCTCACCGATGTGCCGTCTGGAATGTTGTCGGTCTATCTCGACCTGGCAATCAAAGCCAAAAAACTCGGTATCAAGAACCTAGCGCTGGTGCCAAAAAACGGCTTTGAGCCAGATGCGCCCGACTTTGGCAAGATTCGTGGCGCGGTTCAAACCTTTATTGCCAAAGGTAAACTTTCCTAGGGCATAAAGCCCCCAAAATCACCGACGGAGGAACCGTGAACAAGGCCGAATACGCTGCTTCACACGGTCTCAAGCGCGTCGGTGCTCGCCCACCTTTTTTCAGCTATTTAGGCGAAGTTTGGCGTAGGCGAGTATTCGCCTGGACCCTATCGACCTATACGAGCGAGGCGGCCAACGCTCGCACTCGACTCGGGCGCTGGTGGCTAATTTTGCTTCCTACGATTCAAGCTGGCACCTACGGCTTGATCTTCGGTTTGATTCTCGGTTCGAACCGCCCACACAATTTCTTGGCCTTTTTGTTCACCGGCGTCTTCTTGTTTTCGTTCATGAGCGGCGCGTTTCAAAGCGGTGCGAGCTCAATCGTGGGCAACGCCGGTTTGGTGCGTAGCCTCAGCTTTCCGCGCATCCTGTTGCCTCTTTCTTCGGTAATCCAGCAGTTCATCAACCTTTGGGCTCAATTGGCACTGCTCTTGGTCACTCTGCTGATCACCGCGTTCGACTTTTCAAACCTCACCTGGCAAAACCCGATCGACCTTGATTGGGCGCTGTTTCCCGTGGTCGTGCTGCTGATGGTGATGTTCTGCTCCGGACTCGCCATGATCGCGGCTCGCATTAACTCGCAGGCTCGCGATCTCGGCAAGCTGATTCCGTTCATCACCCGAATCGCGTTCTACGTGAGTGGCGTTTTCTTCAGCCTCGAAACCGTTCTTGCCGCGTGGCCAACCGCTCTCGCCATTTTCGAATTCAACCCGTTCTACGACTTCATTCAACTGTCGCGTGGGCTACTCGTTGCGGGCTACGAACCGAGTGCAAAGCTCTGGCTGCTTTGCATCGGCTGGGCGGTAATCATGCCGATCATCGGCTCCCTCTACTTCTGGAAGGCTGAGGAGGTTTACGGACGTGACGACTAATGATCAAGCTGTAGCAGCCGAAACTCGTCAGCCGGTAGTGGTGGTTGACGGCGTTGACATCATTTACAAGGTCTATGCCTCAGGTAAGCGAGCCAACAAGTGGAACGCCGGTGGGTCTAAACAAACGCTTCGCGAGGTTCACGCGGTCAAGAATGTTTCATTCACGGTTTACCAGGGTGAAACCATCGGAATCATCGGCACCAACGGTTCGGGTAAGTCGAGCCTGTTGCGCTCTGTGGCTGGTCTAACCCAGCCAACCAACGGTGCGGTGTACGCGTCGGCTCGCCCGGTGCTGTTGGGTGTTGGCGCGGTGCTCATGCCTAGCCTCTCTGGCGAGAAGAACATCATGCTCGGTGGGCTGGCCATGGGCTACAGCAAAAAAGAAACCGCCGAACTTGCCCCGGCTATCACGGAGTTCGCCGGCCTCGAAGAATTCATCGACCTGCCGATGCGCACCTATTCCTCTGGAATGTCGGCCCGCCTTCGCTTCGCCATTGCAGCCTCGCGCAACCACGACATTCTGATCATCGACGAGGCACTTTCGGTGGGTGACCAGCAGTTCCGCAAGCGCAGCGAGGCGAGGATGCGCGAGATGCGCGACACCGCCGGCACAGTGTTCTTGGTGAGCCACAGCATCAAGTCGATTCTCGATACCTGCAGCCGTGTGATCTGGCTCGAGAAGGGTGTTCTCAAAATGGACGGCGACCCGCTTGAGGTTTGCAAGGCATACAACCGCTACACCGGCGTTACGTCGACCGAAGACTGATCATGGCGGCGAAGGCTAAAGCGCCAGCGGTGAGCGTCATTATGCCGGTGCTCAACGAGGCCGAGCATCTTGAAGCTGCCGTCGGTTCGGTGCTGGCGCAAGAGTTTGACGGCCAGCTCGAGCTGCTGCTCGCCCTCGGCCCATCGAAAGACGACACCAACCAAATCGCCGCCAAAATCGCTAAAGCCGACTCGCGCATTCGCCTGGTCGAAAACACCGCGGGTCTCACCACCGCCGGCATGAACCTTTGCATCAAGCAGGCCAAAGCCGACATCATCATTCGGGTCGATGCCCATAGCGAACTCGCCTCGCGCTACATCAAGCGCGGCGTCGAACTGCTGGCCGAAACTGGCGCAGACGAACTCGGCGGCATCATGCTCGCGCGCGGTCGCAGCGCATTTCAGCAGGCGGTCGCCTGGGCCTATTCCAGTCGGTTTGGCATCGGCGGCGCGGCTTATCACGTCGGCGGCGCGGCCGGCGAGGTCGAGTCGGCATACCTTGGCATTTTTCGCGCGGATGCGCTGGCTCGCGTTGGCGGATACGACGAGTCGATCATCCGCGGTGAAGACTGGGATCTCGCGCAGCGCATCAAGGCCACCGGCGGTTTGGTTTGGTTCAGCCCCGAGCTGACCGTTACCTATTGGCCGCGCGGTCGTTTCGAAAAGCTCATCAAACAGTTTTGGTCAACCGGCGTTTGGCGCGGCGACCTCACTCGCCGAAACTTTTCCGCGGCTTCGAAGCGTTACTTTGCACCTCCTCTGATGGTGGCCGTTGTGGCTGCCGGATTGCTGGCAGCTGCCTTCGGACATGTGCTGGGAATCTTGCCACTGGCCGGTTACCTCGCTGCCGTGGCGGCCCTCGCGGTAACGGCGGCCAACCTTTCGTTGAAAGCGCGTGTTGCGTTGTTAGTCGTCTTGCCGAGCATCCACTTTTCTTGGGGCGCTGGGTTCTGGTTCGGCTTCTTGCGCGGAGCTGCCAAGACCGTTGATCGAAGCCGGGTGAACTAGACGCCGATGAAAAAGCTTCTTCGTAAAGCAAAAATGTTTGCGCCGACCCGAATCCTGGGGGCGCTGCGTCGACGAGCTGGGCAGTATTTGCGCAAGCTGCAATACCGCCCGGGTTCAAAGCCGCTGAACGCAAACGCGGTGCTGTTCGAGTCGTTTCAGGGCAAGAACATCGGCGACAACCCGCTCGACATTTACTTCGAGTTAATCAAACGTCGCCCAGACCTCGAGTTCATCTGGACTACCAGCCCGACCACCGAGGCTCCAGTCGGCGCGCGAGGCGTTCGCTTCGGCAGCAAAGAGTGGCTAGACGCAATCGCCACCTCGAAATACCTAGTCAACAATTCGAACTTTCCCTGGTATTTCAGAAAGGTGCCCGGTCAGGTCTACCTGCAAACCTGGCACGGTACTCCGCTCAAGCGTCTCGGCCGCGACATTCCCGATTATCAAATGACCAAGAGCTATATCGACACGATGGACCGCGAGGCGCTCGCCTGGGACTACCTAATTGCCCCGAACCAGTTCTGCGTTGAGGTGTTCCCAAGCGCGTTCAACTACAAAGGTCGCTTCATTCTCACCGGTTACCCGCGTAATGACCGACTTTCGACCACCTCGCCGGCCGGTCGCCAAGCCATTCGCGAAAAGCTCGGCGTGACCGACCCGAACGTGAAACTCGTGATGTACGCCCCGACCTGGCGCGATTTCAAGCGCACCGCCACCGGCAAGTGGGACACCGTCAATTTTCTAGATGAGAACATTCAGCTGCCCGAAGGCTTTCAGTTGTTGTTCCGTGGCCACCACAACACTCACGCCGCCCACACCGACGCGGTTGCCGGTAACGCCATCGATGTCACCAAATACCCAGACGTAACCGACCTCTACCTCGCCGCCGACGTTTTGGTTACCGACTACTCATCGGTGATGTTCGACTACACCGTCACCGGCAAGCCGATTCTGTTTCTCGCTCCTGACCTCGAGCGCTACCGTTCAGAGCGCGGTTTCTACTTCGACTACGAGGCCGAGGTGCCCGGCCCTATTTTGAGCACGGATGCACAGCTGCTGATCGCGCTCGAAAACCTTGACGAACTCACCGCCGAATTTGCACCGAAGTACCGCGCGTGGCAGGCCAAGTTCGATCACGCCGAAGACGGCCACGCCGCCAAGCGTGTGGTCGACATCGTCTGGGGCGAGTCGAAGTGAAGCAACTGATTCGCCGTCTGGCTGGCTCGGGCCTACTGCCAAACACCTACTACGCCGCGCTTCGCTACCCGCGAATGGCCAAGGCCATTTCGCACAAAAACGACGCCTCGCTCCCCAAAGTCACGGTCGTGATGCCGGTTTACAACGTTGCCGAATACCTCTTGGATGCACTGTCTAGCGTTCTCTCGCAAAGTTACAAGAACTTCGAAGTGATCGCCGTGAACGACGGCTCGACCGACGGCAGCGACAAGATTCTCGAAATGTTGGCGGCCGAAATTTCGCACCTCACCGTGATCAACCAGAAAAACGTTGGAGTTGCCGAGGCTCGCAACCGCGGCGTCGCAGCGATGTCTAGTGACAGCAAATACCTGATGTTCATCGATTCAGACGATCTCATGCCAAAGCGTTCGATTGCGAAGCTGGTTGCAGCGGCCGAGAACTCGGATGCACAGCTGACCGCTGGCAAGACGGTGACGTTTTACGGCGTGCGGTACTTCGACCGCCCATCCACCGCCTCATTCTTTGCCGAAAATCGCGCAGGCATCAAGTTGGAGCAAATGCCAGAGCTGCTCGGCGACGCCGTGGTTTGGAACAAGCTCTTTCGCGTCGACTATTGGCGGGCTCAGGGTTTCAAGTTTCCGAGCGGGGTCAACTACGAAGACATGACCCTGGCTGCCGAAAGCTACCTGAACGCCGACCGCATCACCTTGGTGAGCGAGCCTGTCTATTTTTGGCGAGTGCGCGCCGAAGGTGAATCTCGTTCGACTTTGCGGTTCGAACAGGCTTCTCTAGAAGACCGGCTGCTCTCGATGGAACAGATCGCGAACCGAATCAAAGCCAAGATTCGTGCGGGCAGTTTGCCGCCAGCCGTGCTCGAGAGCTACCAGCAGCGCATCATTCGACACGACTTGCAGTTGTTCGTGCCATACCTCGAACACGTCGATGCCACCTATTTCTCAACCCTCAAGGTGCGCTGCAAAGCGCTGGTTGGCAAGGTTTCACCGGAGCAGTTTGAAGCTGCGGGTGGTCGTTACAACGAGGTTTTGCGAATGGTGATGAGCTCGACTCGCGCCGAAGCGATTCGCACGCTCCAAAAGTTAGAAAAGGCTGAAAATCGGCTGACCGCCTAGGTCAGATTTGGCTCGCCAAAGTTAGGCTTAAAACAGCGCTAAGTCAAAGCGGTGCGCCAGTTTTTTCACGCTATCGACGACAGGAGCCAGGTTGAAAAAGTTTTTGATCACAACGGCCGTTGTGCTTAGCACACTGACGCTGAGCGGTTGCCAGTATTTTTACCCAAACTGGGGTGCAACCTCTGCCCCTACCGATGAACCTTCGGCTTCTTCATCTCCAGAGCCGAGCGCAAGCGAAACCAGCGAACCAACCCCAAGTGCCAGTGCGACAGAGCAGCCCAAGGGTCAGGTTGGCCTGCGTGTACTCAGCACCAGCGTAGACAGCGGCGCTGGGCAAATCACGGTGATTGCGGAAGTTGCCGACGTCTCTGAAGACGGCGGTAACTGCACGCTCAAACTGACTTCTGGCTCGGTTACAAAAACCCTCACGGTGAAAGCCGAGAGCAACGTGACCGACACCCAGTGCTACCCGTTCAACCTTCCGCTCACCGGCATACCGTCTGGCAACGCCAGTTTCACGGTTAGCTATGAGTCGGCCGATTCGATTGGCGCAACCAGCGCTAACTCTCTGGTGATTCCGTAAGTTCGATGAGCAAGTTCAGCAAGCGCATCCTCGCAGGCATTTCAGCATTGCTGATTGCCTTCGGTGGCATCGTCGCGCTTGACGAACAAACCGATCCGGCCTCCGCTCTCAACGGCAACATGTTCGATCCGGGGCTGATTGTCTCTGACAGTGTGTTCTACGACTTTGGCACCATGACAGTTGAAGAGATTCAACGCTTTCTTGATAGCAAGGTGCCGGTTTGCAAAGCCAATGACGGCGGGCCTACCTGTCTGCGCAACTACAAGATGGACACGCAGGCTAAGGCAGGAGAAGCCGGTCGCTGTGACCCGCTACCGGCCAAGAAGGGCGTTAGCGCCGCACAGATCATCTTCGACGTGGCAAACGCCTGCAAAATCAACCCGCGCGTGCTTCTGGTGGTCTTGCAAAAAGAACAGGGACTCATTCAGGCCTCGGATCCAACCGAATACATGTATCGAGCAGCCCTCGGCTATGGCTGCCCCGACTCGAAGCCCGAGATTTGCGGCAAGGGTTCGACCATCACCGGTTTGTTCAATCAGCTCTACCGCGGCGCCGGCCAGCTGCAGTGGTACGGCGACCCGCGAGGCTCGTTCACCTATCTAAAGGTTGGCACCACCGTTTCGATCAAGTACCAGGCCGACTTTTGCGACGCCAGAAATGCTGCCGGCAGTTGCATCAAGTGGGTGGACAAGTGCGGCTCGAAGAGCTTCACGATGAAGAGCCAAGCCACCGCCGCTCTCTACTACTACACGCCATACACCCCGAACGCGGCAGCCCTCAAGAACCTCTACGGTTCGGGCGACTCTTGCAGCGCATACGGCAACCGCAACTTTTGGCGCTTTTTCTCTGATTGGTTTGGCTCGCCCATCGGCGGTGGGTTCTTGCTCAAGAGTGCTGACTCGAAGCCCTATCTAATCGTTGATGAAACGAAATACGAAATCTCGGATGCCGCTTGGGTTGATGACCTCAAACCGCTCGGCCCGCTCGGCACCATTTCTCAGCAATACCTCGACAGCTTCAAAGATGGTGGTGCTTTTACTCCACTGGTGATGGCCGCGAACCAGCAAAAGTATGTGATTGCCGGCGGCAAAAAGTACACCCTCACCAGTTGCGCGGTGGCCACCGAACTGGGTCTCGACTGCACTAAGGCGATCACGCTTACCAATTCGCAGTTGAACGCGCTGCCAACCGATGGCCCAATCACCAGGCTCGTGGCTGGCCCGAACGGCGAACGCTATTTCATCAACGATGGCAAGATTCAAGAAATCTTGGATGACGCGTCGGTCTCAGCAGCCGGCTTGAAACTGCCTGCGGTAACCAACGCGACCTTAGCTGACTTCTCACACCTGCCTTGGGGTACCCCGATCGTTGCCGACGGTTCGCTCTTTCAAGACCGCACCACCAAGCAGTGGGGTGTCTACTCGGGCGGCGTCTTCCATCGAATCGACGCCGACCTCGACAAAGACATCGACTTTGCCAAATGGTTTAGGCCGAGCGAAAGCACGCTTTCTGCAAACGGTCTCTCTGCGGTTGACACCGGCCTGAACCTGCGGCCATTCATCAAAGACACCACCGGCGCCTACTGGCTGCTTACCCCGAATGGCGCGCAGGCGGTCTCGCGAACATCCCCGCTGCTCGTTGATGTTCCTCTGATCGAATCGAAATTCATCGGGGAGCTAGATGTGATTTCTGGAACCATTACGTCGCCGGCATTCGTAAAGAATTCGTCGAACAAACCAACCTACTTTGTGCGCGAGGGCGTGGCTCGTCAGGTGCTCAGTGGCACCGACCGAACCAAACTGGGCGATTTGGCTGCTTCAACCACAACCTATGTTCTGAGCCCATCGGCGTTCGCCCAACTGAGCCTTGGCAACCCGGTGTTCGCACCAGGCACGGTTGTAAAGGCCAAGACCAGCGGAAAGTTGTTCATCATCAACGGCTGGTCTCGTGCGCTGTTGGCACCAGACGCTGCGTCGATCGATGCACTCGGCATGGCACAGCCCCGAACTTTTGCCGACGCGACGCTCATCGGTTATGACACTCGCTACAACTACTCAGGCCTCAAATATGTCTGTGACGGCGAGACCTATGCGGCCAGTGGCGGCTACGGCGTTCGAATCGAAGCGGATGCGGTGAGCCACTACCCTGGCAACGCCACCAAGTTGAGCACCTACGTTTGTGACGGCATGGTGGCCGATTCCGATGTCTTGGGCAGGTTCATCCGCGTCAAAGACACCCCGACCTATTATCTTGTCGAGGCCGGCAAGAAGCGAGCCATTGCCAGCGCGGCCGCCTATAGAGCCCTAGCTCTGAACAAAACCAAGGCCGTCGTGGTCGATGCAGCGTTCGCAGACCGCATTCCCAACGGCGCGTCGGCACCGGTCAAGATAACCGAAACCAACACCGATGGCGGGTCTAGCGGTGGGTCTAGCGGTGACAACGGTGGCTCGACTCCGGTCACCTACACGGTGAAATCGGGCGACACTCTGGCAGGCATCGCGGCGAGGTTCAAGACCACTGTTGCCAAGCTGATGGCCACGAACGGCATCAAGAACGCCAACAGCATTCAGGTTGGGCAAAAACTGACCATCCCGAGTGCCTAGACTTGAGCCATGTCTAAACAGGTTGTCATTCTCGCCGCCGGCATGGGCACTCGCCTAGCCAGACCACTGCCGAAGCCACTCACCGAGCTTCGTGACGGCCGCTCAATCATGAAGCAACAGATCGATAACTTAGGGTTAGCCTTCGGCGAGAGCTACCGCGTGATGATCGTGGTCGGGTTCAAACTCGAAGCCATCATTGAGCGTTTTCCAGAAGCCACCTTTGTTTACAACGAGCTTTACGACCAGACCAACACTTCGAAGAGCTTGCTCAAGGCACTTCGCGCGTCGGGCGACGGGGGAGTGCTCTGGCTAAACGGAGACGTTGTCTTCGACCCTCAGGTTTTGGTTCGCGTCACTCCCAAAATGGAGGCAGACCAGTCATTCGTCGTGGTCAACCAATCTAAGGTGAGCGATGAAGAGGTCAAATACACCTTGGATGCGCACGGCTACATCAACGAACTCTCGAAGCAAGTCGTGGGCGGGTTGGGTGAAGCCGTCGGCATCAACTATGTGGCTGCCCAAGACAAGAAAGCGCTCATCGCCCGGCTACAAGAAGTCGGCGACCAGGATTATTTCGAACGAGGCATCGAACTCGGCATCGATAACGATGGCCTAAAGTTCGAAGCGGTCGACATCAGCGATCTTTACGCTGTAGAAGTCGATTTCGCAGAAGACCTTGATAGAGCAAACGAACTCTTTTAGGCGATCGGCCGAGCGGCTCAAGCCACTCCTCTGGGTCACGTACCTTCACGGCAAACATCGTCAGCATTACCCAGCCAAGCTCACTGAGCAGTCGGCTCTCGGTAAAGTTCTGCACCACTAGCCCGACGAAAACCAAAATCGGCCACAGGTACAGCGCACTGGTGTGACGCACGGCCAACTGCCAGAGGCGCACAAAAGTCACAACCACCAGCGCTACCAGTAGTCCGGCGGCAATCATTCCACCTTGCAGCCACATGTCTAGAAAAGCGTTATGGGCCTGGTAGTAGGGCACGAAATCGATCTTCACGAGCCCTTCGTAAGGCTTGAGGTGAGGCATCCAGTAGCTAAGCCAGCCGTAGCCGGTAATCGGCTCGTTGCCGATTAGAGCCAAAACCTTGCGCCAGATCATCGTGCGACCGCTCATGTCTGGGGTCTTGCCGATCATGGTGAAGATTTCGGTGCGGTAGACGAATACCAAGAATGCCAAGGCACCGGCCCCAGCCCAGGCGAAGCGGTAGTAACGGTGACGGGTTTCGTATGGCTTACCCTCGGCGGCGATTGATACAGCCGCAGCGGCAACCATCGCAAGCAAAGCAAAACCGATGCCCGCCGACTTGCTCAACGCAACGCAAGCACCGGCACTTACCAGGCCAACCACGCTGAGCCAGCGCGAAGTGCCGAGCACCGCGTATTCGACGCCGAAAACCACGAGCCCGATCATGGCCAGGTAGGCGAGCAGGTTAGCGTTGCCCACGATTCCCTGAATGCGCTCGCCGGTGAACAGGTTTCCCTCGGTCCACTGGTTGGCCCAGTCTGGCACCCACTTCCATTCGAAGTTTTTGAACGGCTTATAAATAGGTGTGCCGAGAATCGCGGCGTAAAGCTCGAAGAGCAGCGACGCCACCAGGGCGAAACGCAGCGCATTGGCAAAAACCCTGAGCAGGTGACGCCAGTCAAAGGCGTGGGCCAACCAAAGCCCGAGGCTCGCGGTTGCCATGCTCACGCCGACAGCACCAAAACTGAATGCTTGGTAGTCAGAGAAGAGGGCGCTGAAGAGTAGGGCTATGTAAAGGGCAACCATTTGAACCGGAATGCGCTTGATGGTTTCCATCGGCTTCGATTTGATCAGCATGAACGCGACTGCGATGAACATCACACCGCACCAGATCCAGAAGCCCGTCCATCCGAGGGTATAGCGAAGCGTGTCACCGCAAGCGACACCAAAGACCGCCAGATAGGCAAGCCAGGTTTTGCTTCGGTACTCCCACGATTTCGTGTCGAAGACAACACGAATCGGCCGGGTTAGTGGCTCCATGTCACCCCTTAGATACTTGGCTAGTTTATGCCTTCTCGGCGGAGCATAAACTAGGCAGATAGGCACAAGGAGCACGAAGTGTTAGTCAAAATCGGCAACCACCCCCGTGATTACGACTGGGGGTCAAAAACCTTGTTCGCCGACGTTCTAAACATTGAAGCCACCGGTCGTGAAATGGCCGAGCTCTGGTTTGGCACTCACCCCATTTCTGAGGCCTT
>JAURIU010000026.1 GCA_030832605.1 Rhodoluna sp.
GCATCCTCGATTACCCATATGCAGTCGGCGAAAGACTCACCAAGGCACTGCCTGCGATGGTTCTTGGTAAAGACATTTCGCTCGAAGATATCGAAAACGAATCGGCCGAACGCTATGGCGAAGCCGCCGAGTTTAGAAAGCTAGTCGCTGAAGATAAAGAGGCCGCCAGAGCCTACGAAGTCGCCAAGGGGCTCGAAGGTTTGAAGCGCTCAACCGGTGTTCACGCGGCAGGCGTGATCATTTCGGCCGAACCGCTATTCGATGTGATTCCGGTGATGACGCGCGAAGGTGAAGACGGCATCGTCACCCAGTTCGACCAGCCCCCGCTCGAAAAACTCGGGCTTCTTAAAATGGACTTCCTGGGGCTTCGAAACCTCACGGTTATCGACGACGCGCTGGAGAACATCCGCAACAACGGCAAGACGCCGCCGGTTCTCGAAGAACTCGACCTAGATGCCGACGAAAAGGCCTACCAACTTCTTTCGGCCGGCGACACCCTGGGTGTTTTTCAGCTCGACGGTGACAACATGCGAACCCTGCTGCGCCTGCTGCGCCCGAGCGAGTTCGAACACATCTCGGCTGCCATTGCGCTTTATCGCCCGGGCCCAATGGGTGAAAATTCACACACCAACTACGCGCTGCGCAAAAACGGCAAGCAGCTCAATGTGCCGATTCACGCCACGCTAAAAGAGCCCTTGGCCGATGTGCTTGACCCAACCTACGGTCTGGTCATTTATCAAGAGCAGGTAATGGCAGCGGCTCAAAAGGTCGCCGGTTACTCGCTTGCCGAAGCGGATATTCTGCGCAAGGCGATGGGCAAGAAGGACGAAGTCGAGCTGAAGAAGCTTTTCACCTCGTTCAGCGCAGGTATGCAGGCTAATGGCTACGGCATGGATGCGGTTAAGCGGTTATGGGAGACGCTCCTGCCATTCGCCGGCTACGCCTTCAACAAGGCGCACAGCGCTTGCTACGGCGTGATCAGTTACTGGACCGCCTATCTGAAGGCCAACTTTCCGGCCGAATACATGGCTGCACTTCTAACCTCGGTCGGTGACTCAAAAGATAAGTTGGGTATCTACCTGAGCGAATGTCGCAAGCAGGGCATCCGAGTTTTGTCACCAGACGTGAACGAATCTTTTGGAAACTTCTCGGCCGTCGGTGGCGATATTCGATTTGGTCTAAGCGCCGTGAAAAATGTCGGCGCAAACGTCGTCGAGGGCATCGTGTCGGCCCGCCGTGAGAAAGGCGCGTTTACCTCGTTCAATGACTTTTTGAAGAAAGTACCTTCAACCGTTTGCACCAAGCGCACGATTGAGTCGCTGATCAAAGCCGGTGCGTTCGATTCGCTCGGACACACTCGTCGCTCGTTGATAGCAATTCACGAGACGGCAGTCGATTCGATTTCGTCGGTCAAGAAAAATGAAGCGAGCGGCCAGGTTGACCTATTTGGTTCGATGTTTGCAGACGACCCAACTCAGGTAGTCATTCCCGATTTAGATGAATACGAAAAGCGTGACAAACTCGCGTTAGAGAAGCAAATGCTCGGACTATATGTGAGCGACCACCCGCTATCGGGGCGCGAGCGTCAGTTGGCAACGTTCGCCGACCTTTCGATCGCAAACTTTCTGGGCAGTGAGTCACTAAAAGATGGTGAAATCGTGACCCTCGCCGGTCTCGTTACGGCTGCGGTGACCAAAATCGGACGCAAATCTGGCAAGCCATACGCGATGGTTACAGTCGAAGACTTCGAATCAGAGTTACAGCTGATGCTAGCCGGAAAGTCTTTCGACGAATACGGGCGGATGCTCGAGGCAGACCAGGTAGTTGCCGTTCGCGGAGCTGTTGCAACCCGAGACGAAGCGCGTTCGATAAGAGTCTTTGACATCACAGTAATCGAGGGCGATGCCGAGGGCGATAACCGGTCGATCAACCTGACCATTCAAGAAAAACAGGCCACTCGAGAAAACATCGAGCGCCTAGACAAGATCTTGGCGGCGCATCCCGGTTACAGTCCAGTCGTGGTCAATATGCACAGCGCCGATGGGGGTCGTCACTTCGAACTTGATAAGCGAGCGCGATGGTCAAGCGGGTTCGCGGCCGAGATTAAGGGACTTTTCGGATTGAGTGCGCTAAGCCAATTGGCTGTGGTTGATGACTCGGATGCTCTGGCCGAAGTCGAATCAGGCGAGTTTGTCGACCGTGACGTAGCTTCGCTGATGGTAGAGCAACGGGGATTGTTCGGTGCCGATGAATCCTTCGACAACGTCGCAGATGACGACGGCGTTTGATTCAACCTCGACGATTTGCCTAATCTTCAAAATCAACACCGAGGTAACACCGTGCAGCAGTGGGATGCCCCTGCCGTCTTGGTGCCAATCGTTTGGCTCGAACCGTTTGGTGTGATCGGCAGCCATGCGATTGGCGAGTTCTAGGTTTGAAACCCCCAAGGTGTGCAGTGCAACAAATTCAGTTTTTTCAAGACTTGGCCAAGAAGATGAGCCTCGAGCCACATTGAACGAAACCAGCGGGGGAGTTGCTCCCAGAGAAGTGACCGAAGTCGCCGTGAAGCCCACTGGTTTTCCATCTGGGCTAGAGCAGGTCAAGATCGAGACCCCAGAAGCGTGCAGCCTAAAACTGGCCTTCAAGGCTTCTACCGGGTTATCAAGGGGAGTAAGTTCATTCATAATCTTCAAGGTCAAGGGTAACCGAACCACGCTCTAGAATTATGCGAAAGAGAAAGGCCGTGTGTATGCGTGTATTAGACCTGCGCGGTCAAGCCCTCACCAATGATTTGGTCAATTCAGAAGTGCCGCGCGCTCCTCTCGATATCTCGAAAGCCGTTCTAGAAATCACGCCGCTACTCGATGACGTCAAGAACCACGGTGAACGAGCCCTCGTTAGGGTAGCCGCTAAGTTTGACCAACTAGACCCCAAACCCTTTCGAGTCGAGACCCACGAACTAACCCGAGCCCTAGACGCTCTAAAGCCGTCGCTTCGGGCGGCAATTCAAGAAAGCATCGACCGAGTTCGCAAGGTTTGCCTAGCGGTGATGCCCACCGAGACATCGGTCGCCGTTGCTCCGGGTGCAATCGTTCACCAGCGCTGGCAGCCCGTCGAGTCGGTTGGGCTCTACGTTCCAGGTGGTAAAGCCGTTTATCCAAGCAGCGTGGTGATGAACGTCGTGCCTGCCCAAGTCGCCGGTGTTCCTCGTCTCGTAATCGCCACACCGGCTCAAGCCGAGTTCAGCAACCGCCCGCACCCTGTGGTGCTCGCCACGGCTGCCATGTTGGGCGTCACCGAGGTTTACAACATTGGTGGACCTGCCGCGGTGGCAGCTTTTGCCTATGGTGTGCCCGAGATTCCTCTCGAACGCGTTTCGATGGTGACCGGTCCTGGCAACATCTACGTCGCCGCTGCAAAACGAGCACTTCGAGGTGTAATCGGCATTGACAGCGAAGCCGGCACCACCGAAATTCTGATCGTTGCCGATGAATCTGCCGATGCGAGGCTAATTGCGTTCGATTTGGTAAGTCAGGCCGAGCACGACGAAGCCGCCGCCTGCGTGCTTGTAACGGCCGACGAACGCCTCGTGCAGAGCGTTCTAGCTCAAATCGAAGTAGTTGCCGCTGAAACCGAAAACACGACCCGTGTTGGCGCTGCTCTCAGCGGCATCCAGTCGGCCCTGGTTCTGGTCGACAGCGCGGATGCTGCGCTGGAGTTTGCCAACTTCTACGCCAGCGAACACCTCGAAATCCACACCTCTGATCCAACTCGAGATGCTGCTCGGGTATCTAACGCAGGGGCCTTGTTCTTAGGCAAATACTCGCCGGTAAGTCTCGGTGACTATTTGGCCGGGTCAAATCACGTTCTTCCCACTGGCGAACAAGCCAAATTTGGCTCTGGGCTGGGAGTTCACACGTTTTTGAGGGCGCAACAGGTGATCGAATATGACGAAGCCGCGCTCAGGGCTGTAGCCGAACCGGTTCAAGAATTCTCGAACTCTGAACGTTTGCCAGCTCACGGCGAGGCCATCGCGGCAAGATTCGAAAACAAATAGCCACTTTTTGCGAGTTGTTGCTATTTCGTTACCAAGCGTTCAGGCAATGGAAACCCAAAAACCTTGATTTCTAGCCGATTTTGTCGCGACACGCCGACACCGAAATGAATTTGATTTCAGAGCACCTAGACCACAAGATATAGTGACCCAACTACAAAAAGAGTCTAGATATAGTGTTCCCTGTGGAATTCTGTGGATAACTCTCAGGTTCATCTTCAAGGAGGAGGTTTCCGACATGCATTGTCCGTTTTGTCGCCATGCCGATTCCCGCGTGATGGACTCGAGAACCTCTGAAGATGGGGCCTCGATCCGACGCCGTCGCCAATGTCCGGAGTGCGGCATGCGTTTCAGCACAACTGAAACCGCAAGCCTTACTGTGGTCAAACGAAGCGGAGTAATCGAGTCATTCAGCCGACACAAAATCGTAAATGGTGTGCGCAAAGCATGTCAGGGCCGGCCGGTCAGTGAATCTGACCTAGCCCTACTAGCTCAAACAGTCGAAGAGACAGTAAGAGCCACCGGATCTTCACAGATAGAGGCAAACGAGATTGGCCTAGCCATTCTCGAACCGCTAAGAAAACTAGACGAAGTAGCTTTCATGCGCTTCGCCAGCGTCTACCAGGGATGGGAATCTCTGGCCGACTTCGAGGCAGCCATCAATGTACTCCGAGCAAATCGCGAATACACCGAAAGCGGCGAATCGTTCGACCTGGACGAGACAAAGAGACTTACCGATCGCTAGATCGGTTAAGAAGCAACCAAACACAGCAGCATAAGAAAGGCATTAACGTGACTGATACCTCGGCATACGCCGGCAACACCGCCGGAACCGGTGCAGGGCTCACCATTGAGCGCATTTACACGACAGAGGGCGTTCACCCTTACGACCAGGTCAACTGGGAGTACCGTGACGTCGTACAAACCAACTGGAAGAATGGCGAGGTCATCTTCGAACAACGTGGAATTGAATTCCCAGAGTTCTGGAGCATCAACGCTTCGACCATCGTTACCACCAAGTACTTCCGTGGTGCTGTGGGCACGCCTGAGCGTGAGTTCAGCCTGCGTGAGCTAATAAACCGTGTGGTTCTGACTTACACCCAGGCAGGACGCGACTACGGCTACTTCGCAAGCGAAGACGACGCCACCATTTTTGAGCACGAGCTGACCTACATGCTGCTAAACCAGGTTTTCTCGTTCAACTCACCGGTTTGGTTCAACGTTGGTACCAAGAGCCCACAGCAGGTTTCGGCCTGTTTCATTCTCTCGGTCGACGACTCGATGGAGTCAATCCTTAACTGGTACCGCGAAGAAGGAATGATCTTCAAGGGCGGTTCGGGCGCAGGTCTCAACCTTTCGCGTATCCGTTCATCGAAAGAACTTCTAAAGTCGAGCGGTGGCTCGGCCTCAGGTCCAGTTTCGTTCATGCGCGGTGCAGACGCCTCGGCAGGAACCATCAAGTCTGGTGGCGCAACCCGTCGCGCAGCCAAGATGGTCGTGCTTGATGTTGACCACCCTGACATCGAAGAATTCATCGAGACCAAGGCCAGCGAAGAGAAGAAGATTCGTGTTCTTCGCGACGCTGGTTTCGACATGGAACTCGGCGGCAAAGACATCAACTCGGTTCAGTACCAGAACGCCAACAACTCGGTTCGCGTCAACCGCGAATTCATGGAGGCAGTCGAAAACGGAACCAACTTCGGTCTTCGTGCCCGCACCACCGGTGAAGTCATCGAAGAAGTCGATGCTCGCGAACTGTTCGACAAGCTAGCCATTGCGGCTTGGGAATGTGCCGACCCAGGCATCCAGTACGACGACATCATCAACGACTGGCACACCACTCCTGAGTCAGGCCGCATTAGCGCTTCGAACCCTTGTTCGGAGTACATGCACCTGGACAACTCGTCATGTAACTTGGCGTCGCTCAAC
This sequence comes from Rhodoluna sp., assembly GCA_030832605.1. Classification (GTDB taxonomy): domain Bacteria; phylum Actinomycetota; class Actinomycetes; order Actinomycetales; family Microbacteriaceae; genus Rhodoluna. The sequence goes on from JAURIU010000026.1 coordinate 5,984, forward strand.
CTTCTGAAGTTCCTGAACCCAGACGGCTCGTTCGACAGCGCCAAGTTCACCAAGGCATCTGAGCTAATCATCACCGCCATGGACATCTCTATCTCGTTCGCAGACTTCCCAACCGAAGCCATCGGCGAGACCACCCGTAACTTCCGGCAGCTAGGTATCGGTTACGCGAACCTAGGCGCATTGCTTATGGCAATCGGTGTTCCTTACGACAGCAAAGAGGGCTTTGCGCTTGCCGCATCGATCACCTCGCTAATGTCAGGTGCCACCTACCGTCGTTCTGCTGAACTGGCTGCCGTCGTTGGTACCTACGCCGGCTACCCAAAGAACAAGGCCGGTCACGACCGCATTATGGCTAAGCACGAGGCTGCTAACGCAGAACTAAAGCCGGTCAGCGACATCGACGCAGGCGTTCTAGAAGCCGCCACCGAACAGTGGCGCTTGAACACCGAAATCGGTGCCCGAAACGGCTGGAGAAACTCGCAGATTTCGCTGCTTGCTCCAACCGGAACCATCGGCTTCATGATGGACTGTGACACCACCGGTATCGAGCCAGACTTCTCGCTTGTCAAGTACAAGAAGCTGTCAACCGGTGGTTCGATGCAGATCGTCAACCAGACCATCCCGTTCGCGCTACACCGTCTCGGCTACTCACAAGAGACCGTAGAGGCAATCGTTGACCACATTGGTCAGCACGGCCACGTGGTAGACGCTCCAGGCCTAAAGCCAGAGCACTACGCAATCTTCGACACCGCCGTTGGTATTCGCGCAATCGAGCCAATGGGACACGTACGAATGATGGCTGCTGTTCAGCCGTTCCTTTCGGGCGCTATCTCGAAGACCGTGAACATGCCAGAGTCTGCAACCAAAGACGAAATCGCAGATGTCTACTTCCAGGGTTGGAAGCTCGGCCTGAAGGCTTTGGCCATCTACCGCGACAACTGCAAGGTTGGCCAGCCTCTAAGCGACGCCAAGGCAAAGACCGAAGAGAAGGCAGCTCCGGCTGCTGTGGCAGGCGACATCGCCCACCCAGTGCGCAAGCGTCTTCCTAAGTCACGCCCATCGTCAACCACCTCGTTCACCGTCGGTGGCGCAGAGGGTTACATGACGGCATCGTCTTACCCAGACGGCGGTCTTGGTGAAGTGTTCTTGAAGCTCGGCAAGCAGGGTTCTACCCTGGCCGGTGTCATGGACGCCTTCTCAATCGCAGTATCGATCGGCTTGCAGTACGGCGTGCCGCTAGAGACCTACGTGAAGAAGTTCACCAACGTCAACTTCGAGCCAGCAGGTTTGACCGATGATGCAGACATTCGCATGGCGAAGTCGCTGATGGACTACATTTTCCGTCGTCTAGCTCTTGACTACCTGCCTTACGAAACCCGTTCGGCACTGGGCATCAACACTGCATCAGAGCGTTCAGCCGCTCTAGACGCAGCTGGAGGCTACCCACCGGTAATCGAAATCGAAAGCAGCTCGGCAGCAGCCGTAGCAGCTGAAGAAATCGAGGCCGTGGTCGAGATCACCCAGTCATCAGCACAAGCGGTGACCATCGAGGCAAAGCCAGAAGCTAGCCGCGAAGTTCACTCGTCAGCTGAGTTGTTCGAACTGCTCCAGGGCAAAGAGTCGGATGCTCCGCTGTGCTTCAACTGTGGAATCAAGATGCGCCCATCTGGTTCATGCCACGTCTGTGAAGGCTGTGGATCAACCAGCGGTTGCAGCTAAACACTCAACCAGAAAGTGGTCGGCGCCTTAGGGTGTCGGCCACTTTCGGCTTTAAGCGCAGGTAACCTAGAACCGTGCTCTACAACCTCATTTTTCGTCTGGTCTTTGCGCGACTTGACCCAGAATTCGTTCACCACGCAGTGGTTTTGGGCTTGCGAATCGCAAGTGCCCTTCGGCTGACCAAACTGGGTCGGCTGAAGCCAAGCGAAACCCAGACCGTTGAGGCCCTTGGTTTGAAATTTCACGGTGCCTTTGGTCTAGCCGCCGGATTCGACAAGATCGCAATCATGATTCGACCGATGGGTGACCTAGGGTTCTCGCATGTAGAAATCGGAACGGTAACTGCCAAACCGCAGCCAGGTAACGATAAGCCAAGGCTCTTTCGCCTGATAGCCGACCGCGCACTTATCAATCGAATGGGCTTCAACAATCAGGGCGCCGACGCGATCGCCCAGCGGCTACGTAACCTTCGCGAACGAAAGATTAGCCAGCTCCCGATCATCGGTGTGAACATCGGAAAGAGCAAGGTGACTCCGGTTGATGAGGCCGCCTCTGACTATGCCTACAGCGCCAAAATGTTGTCGCCATACGCCGACTACCTCGCGGTAAACGTATCGTCACCCAACACCCCGGGGTTGCGCTCGCTACAAGAGGTTGCCGCGCTCAGGCCGATACTGAGGGCCGTTTTAGCAGAGGCCAACGGCAAACCGGTGCTGGTAAAGATCGCACCAGATCTAAACGACCAAGACATCATCGAGGTTGCCAAGCTTGCCACCGAACTAGGTCTAGCAGGCATCATCGCAACCAACACAACAATCTCTCGAGACAACCTGAAAACCGCCAAGTCAAAGGTCGACGGCTTGGGTGCCGGTGGTCTGAGTGGCGCTCCGCTAAAGGCACGGTCGCTCGAGGTGCTGAAGGTGCTCAAAGCCGTCATCGGCGAAGGTCAGATCATCATTTCGGTTGGCGGCATCGAGACCGCCGAAGAGGCTCGCGAACGAGTAGCGGCAGGCGCAACGCTGGTTCAGGGCTACACCGGTTTCATCTTTGACGGGCCATTTTGGGCCCGCAAAATCAACCGCGGAATCTAAAGAATCTAACTAGACCAATCGTGCCGGTGGGCTCTTGGTTTCGGCCGGATCGAACACCGCAACCGGCTGCAAGATAGCCTCGGCTTTGGCCGCAATCTCGTCAGGGATCTCGATCTCAAGTGCCTTGAGGTTTGAAGTGATTTGCTCTGGCTTACTAGCGCCAACAATTGCACTCGAAACATTCGGGTTACGAAGCACCCAGGCGAGCGCAAACTGAGCCATGGAAGCTCCACATTCTTCAGCGAGTGGCGCAAGCTGTGCAACGCGCGAAAGCAGATCATCGTTGAGTTTTTCACGGATGAACGAGCCGGCCTTTTCGTCGGCTGCGCGTGAGTCGCTAGGCACTGGCTGACCAGGCAGGTACTTTCCGCTCAAAATACCCTGAGCCATTGGCGACCAAACAATTTGGCTAACGCCGAGTGATTCGCTGGTTGGAATGACCTCAGCCTCGATAACTCTCCAAAGCATTGAATACTGTGGCTGGTTCGAAATCAGCTGGAAGCCCATTTGCTTCGCCAACGCAGCGCCGGCTGCAATTTCCTCGACGCGCCACTCAGAGACACCGATGTACAGCGCCTTACCCTGTCGCACGATGTCTGCAAAAGCCTGCATGGTTTCTTCTAGGGGAGTCTCGTAGTCGAAACGGTGTGCCTGATAAAGGTCGACGTATTCAACGTTCATCCGCTTCAACGAGCCGTTCATCGATTCCATGATGTGCTTGCGCGAAAGACCGGTGTCGTTCGCCCCGCGCTCGGCCACTGGCCAGTAGCACTTGGTGAAAAGTTCGATACCCTCGCGACGCACTCCGGCGAGCGCTTTGCCAAGAACCACTTCGGCCGCTTGGTTCGCGTAGACATCCGCGGTGTCGAAAGATGTGATGCCGCCGTCGAGGGCCGCACGAACGGTTGCCAAGGCCGCAGCCTCATCTACCTGCATGGCGTGGGTTAGCCAGTTGCCGTAGGTTAGCTCGCTGACTTTGAATCCCGAATTGCCTAGATAGCGGTACTTCATTTGTGCTCCTTGATGAGTTGTTTGGTTAGTGTCTCAACGTGCGAATGCAAATCTGGAATCCAGTTTTCTTGTTCAGGCTTCATCAAAACCGATCGAAGAATTCTGGCGGTGTCTTTATCTTGCTCTAAATCGAAGCCTCGGCGAGCAAATCCTTGAGGCTTCATCACGTAGGTCGCTAAATGGATCTGCTGATCTCGAGGTGCCTGAAATGATTTTTCGAACACGGCATGCGAAATGGCATCAATACTAGAAAGCTTGGATGCACGAGGCAAGTACGCGACTATGTCGAGTTCTGGCACCTGAAGTGGGACCAGCACCTCGGATTCACTCAGTAGCTTGTGCCAATGCACAGCCGCGTTTCGTCCGCCCTGCAACACTGCACCGAGCCCGTCCTTGGTAAGTGGAAACACCTGGAGCGTAGCCCACAGCGCGGCAGCCGAAGCGCCTGCTCGCGAACACTCGAGTTGAATCTCCCCAAAGTGCAAGTCTTCGCTCGCGAAGTAGGTATAGGGGGAGTCGTGCTTGTAGAAACGACCAATCGAAACGTCGTTGAATAACACCGCACCACAGCCGTAAGGCTGCAACCCATGCTTGTGCGGGTCGACCACGACCGAGTCAGATTGTGCAATCGCTCGGTAATGTCTTGCCGTCTCTTCATCAAGTTCGTCGGCGATCAGAGTGAAGAAGCCGCCATACGCCGTGTCGACGTGCACCCTCGCGCCGTATTGCCGGGCCAGGGGAATGATGTCGGCGAGCGGGTCTACAGCGCCGAGTCCGGTCGTTCCAAGGGTTGCCACGATCGTGCCAATCTTGCCGGTAGCAAGTTTTTCGGCAAGATCGTCGAGTCGCATACGGCCGAGTTCGTCGGTGGCAATCGAAATCGCTGGGATGTTCAAAACTTCGGCCATGCGCGTGTGCGTGTAGTGCGAATCCTCGCTGTGGGCAATCGCCAACTCGGGGTTGATTTCGCGACTGACCCAGAGCGCTTCGAGGTTGGCTGTGGTGCCACTCCAGGTGAGGTGCCCGAGGTGAGTTTCTGGATAGCCGAACATCCGCGCTAAATCTTTCACAACCTCGCGTTCGAGCATCGTTGTTGCGCGCCCGCCATCAATCGAGTGGTTGTTCGGATTGATCATCATCGTTGCGATATAAGCCGCCATTGCGACCGGATGCGGTGGCTTGAGCATCTGCCCGGCGTAGTGCGGGTGAAAGTAAGGCGAGTTGTCTTCGAGCCGAGTGGTTAGGTCTTGTAGCACCGATCGCACTTTAGAAAGTTCGGCTTCTTGCGAGGGGTGCGTTTCGAATGCCCCGTAAGTGTCTTTCATTCGGTCTACCGCTGAAATCACTTGGTCAGCGAGATCGGCGAGCCGAATTTCTTGCTTGTTTTCCACGCAGACTCCTTTGTCTGTTGGTCAAATCGAGCTTGTGGCTCAGGTGTTAGATTACTGTGCCTCTTTTGACTTGTGGCTTTGGAAGGCGCATCGGGCGCATCTGCATGCTTCGCAGAGCTACATACATCTTTAGACCGCGCTCAAGGTTCGCCTCGCCAAACTTCGCAGTCAGGCGTTTGGTTACTCTGCGGCTCAGCAGCACGGCGTCGACAATCATGCCGCCCATGATGCTCCACATGATCAGGATGGCTGCAAGGTTGACCACGTCGTTGTTGACGGTGTTCAAAATAACAGCCACGAAAACCACCGGTAGCAACAGTTCACCAACGGTGAATCGTGAGTCGACCATGTCTCGAGCAAGTTTTTTCTGTGGCCCGCGGTCGCGAACGGTCAGGTAGCGCTCCTCGCCATTTAGCATGCCCTCTCGAGCTTCGGCACGTTTTGCAGCCAACTGAGCTCTTGCAGCCTTTTTTGCCTCTTTGCTGCGATCACCAATTAGTGGCTTTTTGCGGGCGGCTTCGCGCTCTTTGCGAGATGGGGTAGGGCGGCCTTTTCCGTTTGATGCGGTTGGCTGTGAAGAATCAGACATGAACTGCTCTCTTGAGTGTGAGTTTCTTGCTTAAGATTACCTTCATGAACGAATCAAAAATCGAATCATTGGTATCCGACGTAAAAGAGTCGGTAAATCTTCAGTTTCCCGCCCGCATCGCCGACCTCTGCGATCTCGTGCGAATTCCCGGAATTGCCTGGGATGCGTTCGATGCGGCTGACCTTGAGCGAAGCGCTCAGGCAATAAAGGCACTCCTCGACGATCTCGAAATCTTCGACAAGGTCGACATTCGCCGCGCGAGCGCTGGAGAAAAAGACGGTGCGCCAGCCGTTGTGGCACGCCGCGAAGCCAAAAACGGCAGACCCCACATCCTGCTCTATGCGCACCACGACGTTCAGCCGCCAGGCCCAGAAGACCAGTGGAACACCCCGGCCTTCGAGCCAACTCTTCGCGATGGACGAATCTTCGCCAGAGGTGCAGCAGACGACAAAGCGGGCATCGTCGCCCACCTAACAGCGCTGCGTGTTTTGAAAGAAATCGCTGGCCCAGATTTTGATCTCGGAATCTCACTCTTTTTCGAGGGTGAAGAAGAAGCCGGTTCACCCTCGTTCAGAAACTTTCTAGACGAGAACCGCGAGCTGTTGGCTGCCGATGCAATCGTTGTTGCCGACTCGGCGAACTGGACGGTTGAGGTTCCTGCACTTACCACGACACTTCGCGGTGTCGTGTCTCAATTCATTGAAATCAGGACACTCGACCACGCGCTGCACAGCGGAATGTATGGGGGAGTGGTGCCAGACGCAACCATGGCGCTAATCAAGTTGCTGGCCTCTCTTCACGACGCTGAAGGGTCTGTTGCCGTCCCCGGTCTAGTTCAGACCGAAGCAGCCGAGCTGGACTATACCGAAGCAGCGCTTCGTGTAGACGCTGGCCTGCTCGACTCAACTTCAACCATCGGAACTGGCAGCCTGCTATCACGCATGTGGACCAAGCCTTCAATCACCGTTATTGGTATCGACACCAAGAACGTCGCCGTTGCATCGAACACGCTGCTGCCCTCAGCATCGGCCGTGATCAGCATGCGAATCGCACCCGGTGACGAGCCTGAGAAAGCAGTGGTTGCTTTGCGCGAGCACCTTGAAGCTAACCTGCCCTTTGGTGCGCAGATCACCTTCGGCGAAGTGGAGATGGGTAAGCCATTTGCCTCGAATACCGATGGGTGGGCCTTCAAGCTAGCCAAGGATGCACTGAGCGATGCTTTTGGCGTCGAAAGCGTCGAAATTGGAATCGGCGGTTCGATTCCGTTCATCGCTGACTTGACCGAGGTTTTCCCATCCGCCCAGATTTTGGTCACCGGTGTCGAAGAACCCGACTCGCGCGCTCACAGCCCAAATGAGTCAGTTCACCTAGAAACGCTGCGAAACGCAATGAGTGCAGAGGCGCTGATGTTGCTTCGAGCCAATGCGGCGGTTGTCCCGTCGGAATAGTCCGACCTGATTTATGCTTTAGAGAAGAAGAACAAGGAGCCAAAATGTCTGAAACCCTTACCCACACGGTGGATCTAACCGAGGTTGCCCGCGACAAGGTTCGAGCACTCA
>JAURIU010000027.1 GCA_030832605.1 Rhodoluna sp.
TATGACTGCAACTATTACGGTCGTGACATGGCAAACCAGAGTGCTAACCGTTGGGTTCAGGTTGCCAACCTAGATGTGACTCGTCAGAGCGGCACCTATGACGATGATGCTCCGGTGGTTTCGAATTTCAGTTTTGATCAATCGAGCTATGAGGTTGGTGTTTCAGCTGCCCAGGTGACGATGACTTTTGACATTACTGACGCTACGGGTTTGGAGAGCATCAGCCTTGTTTGTTGGGGTAATGACACCGCGAATTATCCGATTTCGATTTCGATCAATCGCCAGGACCCTGCGCTTTACAACATTTGGGGAGGCGTGAATTCTGAGACGAGTTTTGAGTATTCGGGAGACTCCAAGAATTTGCATGTTGTTGCTAAGACCAAGATTCCTTATGGTGCTAAGCCTGGCCGTTATGACTGCAACTATTACGGTCGTGACATGGCAAACCAGAGTGCTAACCGTTGGGTTCAGGTTGCCAACCTAGATGTCTTTAGAACCCCGGCAGGCATGCCATCTGCCCCAGCAAACCTGAAACTCACCCAAGACCGTTCGGGTCGCGGGGTGTTGAGCTGGGATGCTCCTGCAAACCTTGGTTCACCGAACCTGCGCGATTACGTGGTTCAGGTTTCTGAAGACGGCACGACATGGAAAACCATCGAAGACGGTTTTTCAACCACGACCAACCTTCCCGTTTCCAACCTGAAGAACTCAACCGACTACTGGTTCAGAGTGCGCGGTGAGAACGGCGGCGCTGCCGGCCAAAACACCGCGTACATGACGTTGGCATGGTCAAACCTGCAGGTGCGCACCATGGGCGCAACTGCCCCGTTAGCGGTGCAGGGCCTTGCCGCATCCGAGCGCACTAAAGACGGGTTCAAGCTCACCTGGGCTGAGCCTGCGTTCAACGGCGGCGAGCGAATCAACAACTTCGTGGTTGATGTCTCAACCGACAACGGTGCAACCTGGCGTTCAGCCAAAGACACCGAGTCAAACTCGCTTAGCTACCGAGTTGGGGGTGCCGCTCCTGGAACGACATACCTGGTTCGCGTTGCCGCTAGCAATGTCGTCGGCACTGGCGAATATGTGACAACTTCGGTCACTACGCTTGCCTCAGTGGCCAAGGCACCGACTAACCTAACGATCACCAATGTAGGTTTGCGGTCACTAAGCCTCGGTTGGTCTCTGCCTGCCAGCAATGGCGGTTCGCCAATTCTCGACTACAAAATCGAGTTCTCAAGCAACGGCGGAACAACCTGGAACGAGCTTGCACACGATGCATCGCCTTCTAGGTCTTTCAATGTCAACGGTCTGCTTAGAGGCAAGAACTACCTCTTCAGAGTCGCCGCAATCAATGAGGTCGGCGTTGGTGCATCGAGTGTTTCGGTTTCTGCAACGACACTGATTGAACTCGCCTCGGCCCCTCAATCACTGACCTCGACCACTGGCGCGAACGCAGCTCAGTTCTCGTGGCTTGCGCCTGCCGATAACGGTGGTGCAAGTGTCACCTCATACCGAGTCGAATATTCCAAGGATGGCCTGACCTGGGAAACGCTCGCCGCTAAGTCGATCGCATACTCTTACAAGATCTCGGGCTTGACGCCTGGGGCAACCTACCAGGTGCGCGTGGCAGCGACCACCCGTGCCGGACTCGGAGCCTTCCTGACCGAATCGATCACGACGGCAAAGACCGTGGCATCGGCCCCAGGCCAACTTCGTGCTCTCGAGATTAGCCAGACGAGTCTGACTCTTGCCTGGAGCTTGCCGGCCCGCAACGGTGGAGCGGCAATCACCGACTACCAGGTCGAGGTTTCTGCCAACGGTGGGTCAACCTGGAAGGTTGTTCCACACGAGGCTGCCAACAACCTGAGCCTTCAGCTAACCGGTCTTTCGGCTGGATCAACTCGCCTCTTTAGAGTGGCAGCGGTCAACGAGGTGGGCGTCGGGTCTTATTCAAGCCAGATTTCGGCGACTACTCTCGGTTACCGACCTTCGGCTCCAACTAGTTTGCGAGTGACCTCGCGAAGCGCGACATCCGTGTCGATTGCTTGGAACCAAGAGCAAGCTCAAGGCGGCAGCCCAATTCGCAACTTTGTCATCGAATATTCGAAAGACGGCGGCTACACCTGGGTTGCCGTGAAGCGTGCAAACTCAACAGCGCTATCGGCGACCATCAGTGGATTCACCTCGAAGAGCAATTACCGAATCAGAGTTCGAGCAACCAACGATGTTGGAACATCCGGGTTCTCAAACGAGCTAAGGGTAACCACTCGGTAGGTGCTGGTAACGGCGTTGGGCTGTTGCTTAACCGAGCACCGAGTCAACCAAAGCCTTGGCCTCCTGCTGCACTTGGCGCAGGTGGTCGACGCCCTTGAATGATTCGCCGTAGATTTTGTAGACATTCTCGGTGCCCGAAGGGCGAGCCGCGAACCACGCGTTCTCGGTCTCAACCTTGAGGCCGCCGAGGGCTGCCCCGTTTCCAGGTGCGTGCGTGAGGATCGCCGTGATCGGTTCACCGGCGAGTGAACTTGCGGTCACAGCATCCGCGCTCAATTTGCCGAGGCGAGACTTTTGCTCGACCGTGGCCGGGGCGTCGATGCGCTCATAGACCGACGAACCAAAACGACCTTCGAGCTTGGCGTATTGCTGGCTCGGGGTGAGGCCGGTGACCGCGGTGATTTCGGCGGCGAGCAGGGCAAGAATCAGACCGTCTTTATCGGTCGACCAGGCGGTGCCATCTTTGCGCAAGAACGATGCGCCGGCCGACTCTTCGCCACCGAAGGCAACCGACCCGTCGATTAGCCCGGGCACAAACCACTTGAAACCGACCGGCACCTCGATGAGCTTGCGACCGAGGTCGACCACCACGCGGTTGATAATCGAAGACGACACCATGGTCTTGCCAACGGCTGCGTCGCCGCGCCACTGCGGGCGGTTGCGATAGAGGTAGTCGATTGAAGCGGCCAAGAAATGGTTTGGGTTCATCAGACCGTGGTCGCGAGTCACGATTCCGTGGCGGTCGGCGTCGGCGTCGTTACCGGTCGAAATGTCGAACTTGTCGCGGTCTGCAATCAGCGACGCCATCGCATAGGGGCTCGAGCAGTCCATGCGAATCTTGGCATCCCAGTCGAGGGTCATGAAGCCGAACTGAAAGTCGACGTTCGGGTTGATCACGGTGAGGTTAAGGCCGAAGCGTTCGCCAATGGCGCCCCAATAATGCACGGATGCTCCGCCCATCGGGTCGGCTCCGATGCTCACACTCGAACCGGCGATGGCCTCGAGGTTGAGAACTGCCCCGAGCTGAGAAATGTAGTTGTCGCGGAAGTCGAACGGTTGCGGCGCCGGCTTGGCGCGCTTTACCTCGCGAAGCCCGGCTGCGATAAGTTCGTTGGCTCGCGCGGCGATCACGTTGGTTGCGTCAGAGTCGGCCGGGCCGCCGTGAGGTGGGTTGTATTTGATGCCACCTTCGGCCGGCGGGTTGTGGCTCGGGGTGATCACGATGCCGTCGGCGCGGGCCGAATCGCCGGCTGCGAGGTCGGCGTTGTGATTGATGATCGCAACCGATACGGCAGGGGTAGGTGTGTATCCGCCCTCTGAGTCGGTTAGTGCCACGATGCCGTTACCGGCCAGAACCTCGAGACAGGTGATCTCGGCCGGGCCGCTGAGCGCGTGGGTATCTTTGCCAACATAGATCGGGCCGCGAATGCCAACCGAGGCGCGGTATTCGACGATTGCTTGAGTGATGGCGGCGATGTGGTCTTCGTTGAACGAGGCGGCCAGGGCTGCGCCGCGGTGGCCGCTGGTGCCGAAGACAACCTTCTGCTCTGGGTTGCTCACATCGGGGTGAATGTCGGCGTAGGCAGCCAGCAACTTCTCGACGTCGACTAAATCTTGGGGGCCTGCTAGTTGGCCAGCTCGTTCACTCATAGAACCATTTTGGTCGCTACCCTTTATCTATGGCATCTTCTTCGCGTAATGGTTCAAAAAAGGTCTACTCATTCTTGGGTCCAGTGGGTACGTTTACCGAGCTTGCCCTCGCCCAGGTGAAGGCCGCCAAGGGTGCCGTTCACAAGCCGGTTTCTTCGGTGACCGAGGCAATCGACGACGTGCTCACCGGTGCGGCGACCCGAGCCATCATTCCGGTTGAAAACTCAATCGAGGGCGGCGTTTCGGCTACTCTCGACGCGCTCGCCAACTCAGAAAACATTCGAATCTTCGGTGAATACCTAGTGCCGGTCACGTTCAACCTGGTTGCTCGCCCTGGCACGAAACTAGCGGATGTTCGCACCATCGCCACCCACCCGGTCGCCTATGCACAGTGCCGAGGTTGGCTCGCGGCCAACCTAACTCAGCACGCACACTTGCCCGCCACGTCGACTGCGGCAGCAGCATCCGCTCTGCTGAACTCTGACTACGCCGATGCCGCGATTGCCGCGCCTACCATCGGAAACCACTACAAGCTGGTGACCCTGGCTCGCTCGATCGGCGACAACAAGAATGCGCAGACCCGTTTTATCGAAATCGGTCAGGCGGCGAAGGCCCCGGCCCGAACCGGCCGCGACAAAACTTCGGTGATTGTCGAGTTGCCAAGCGACCGTCCGGGTGCGCTGCTCGAAATGCTTGAGCAGTTTGCTGCGCGCGGTGTGAACCTGAGCCGCATTGAATCGCGCCCGATCGGTGACCGCCTAGGCCGTTACCGCTTCAACATCGACGTTCAGGGACACATCGACGACTCGGCCGTGGCCGAAGCGCTCATGGGCTTGCACCGATTCAGCCCAAAGGTGACCTACCTAGGCTCTTATGCGCGTGCCGACAAGCAGAAGTCGCAGCACGAGGGCAACAACGAGAACATCGCCTTCGACTCTGCCGAAGGCTGGCTCAAGAATTTGCGGGCCGGCAAATAATTGCCGAATAAAAGTTAGGCTTGTTTCGTGATTGACCCAGCTCTTCTTAGAGAAAACCCAGACGCCATCAAGGCCTCTCAGCGCGCCCGTGGGGCCGACGAGTCGCTTGTTGATGACGCTGCGAAAGCGGATGTCGCGTGGCGCAAGGCTCTGCTCGAATTCGAGAACCTGCGTGCCGAACAAAATGCCGCCAGCAAGCTGGTTGCCTCTGCACCTAAAGAAGAAAAGGCGGCTCTAGTTGCCAGCATGCAGGAGCTTTCGGATCGCGTGAAGGCTGCCGATGCAGCAGCTTCGCAAGCTCAGGTCGAGCTCGACGAAGTGCTCTGGAAGATTGAGAATGTTGTAGTCGACGGCGTTCCAGTCGGAGGCGAAGACGACTACGTTGTGCTTCGTGAAGTTGGCACCAAGCCTGCGTTCGATTTTGAAGCGCGCGACCACGTTGCTCTCGGTGAGTTACTAGATGTAATCGACATCGAACGCGGTGCCAAGATTTCGGGCAGCCGCTTCTACTTTCTAAAGGGTTGGGGCGCTCGCCTCGAGTTGGCTCTCATGAACATGGCTCTAGATCAGGCATCTGCGGCGGGTTTCACCGCGCTAATCACGCCAACGCTGGTTCGCCCAGAAATCATGGCGGGCACCGGGTTCTTGGGCTCGCACGCCGACGAGATTTACTACCTGCCAGCCGATGAGCTTTACCTAACCGGAACCAGCGAAGTTGCCCTTGCCGGTTACCACCGCGACGAGATCGTCGACCTGAGCGAGGGCCCGGTTCGCTACGCGGGCTGGAGCACCTGCTACCGTCGCGAAGCCGGTAGCCACGGCCGTGACACCCGCGGCATCTTGCGCGTGCACCAGTTCAACAAGCTCGAGATGTTCTCTTACTGCGACCCTGCCGACGCCGAGGCCGAGCACGCGCGCCTACTTGCTTGGCAAGAAGAGATGCTGCAGAAGTGCGAATTGCCTTACCGAGTTATCGATGTCGCTGCCGGTGACTTGGGCTCGAGCGCTGCTCGCAAGTTTGACGCCGAGGCTTGGGTGCCAACTCAGGGCACCTACCGTGAGCTCACCTCGACGTCGAACTGCACCACCTTTCAGGCTCGCCGCCTGAACGTTCGCTACCGTCGCGACGAAGGCAAGACCGCAACCTTGGCCACCCTCAACGGAACCCTAGCCACCACCCGCTGGCTCGTGGCCATTCTCGAGAACCACCAGCAAGCCGATGGTTCGGTGCGCATCCCAGTTGCTCTTCGCCCTTACCTTGGCGGAACCGAGTTCATCACCCCGAAGGTGCGCGCCTAATACCATGGCGGTAAAACACCCTGACGAACGCTGGCTAATTGCTATCGACATCGATGGCACGCTGGTTCACGACAATGGCTACCTGTCGCCGGCCGTCGTCGAACAGGTGCAGCGAGTTCGCGCCCTAGGTCACCTGGTCGTGGTTGCCACCGGTCGCTCGGCGTCTAACGCTTTCCCTGTTATCAAGGATGTCGGCATCGGCGAGGGTCTCGCAGTCGCATCAAACGGTGCCGTAACGATCGAGCTCGGCGACCACCACGATCGCGGTTTCAACCCTGTTGAGGTCATCACTTTCGACCCGGCCGCGGTGCTGGGGCAGCTGATCGAGTCGTTGCCAAACGCCCACTTCGCGGTTGAGAAGGCCGACGGTTCTTACCTGTTTCACCGCCACTTTCCTGCCTACGCGCTAGGTGATAACAACATCGAAACCCCACTCGACGAACTGGTGAAGCACCAGGTGAGCCGCGTGGTTGTGCTCAGCCCCGAGCAAGAGGTCGAAGAATTTCTCGATGTCGTGACCCGAATCGGTTTACACACCGTTTCTTATGCCATCGGCTACACCGCTTGGCTCGACATTTCGCCGCTTGGCGTCACTAAGTCGAGTGCGCTCGAGAAGATTCGTCTGCAGCACGGCATCAAGGCCGATCAGGTCATTGCCATTGGTGACGGCCGCAACGACATCAACATGTTCGAGTGGGCTCAGGCAGGCGGCGGCATCGGCTTCGCAATGGGTCAGGGCCCAGAAGAGGTCAAAGCTGCTGCTTCGATCATCACTTCGTCTGTCGAAGACGACGGAGTTGCCAGAGTTCTCTCAGGTTTTGAGGGCATTCTCTTTACAAGGTGAAGTTGGTAAACTTGAGCGGCTTCGCTGCTGAAGCTCACTAGGTTTCATTTTGCAGCCAATAAGGATCACATGGCCGAGAAGCAAGAAAAGCAAAAGGTAGGTCGCGCTAAGCGCGTTGACCGTCGCCGTGCTTACGCGCGCCACGGCAAGGTTCCTGTGCAGGGTCTCGGCTCGGCAATCTGGGGTCTATTTTTCAAGGGTGTCGCAGCCGTGCTAGGCGCATCAATCGCTGTAGTCGGCCTAGTTGCCTGGGATGTCTCAAATCAGTTCAACGCCAACGGCATTCAGCTAGTAGACGCAGACGGCAACGCCTTTCAGGCTCCAACCGGCGAAGACCTCAAGGGCCCAATCAACATTTTGGTCATCGGTTCTGATACCAGAGCTGGCCAGGGCGAAGGCTTCGGTAACGACACCTCGGTGCTGGCCGACGTAATCATTCTTTTGCACATTTCGGCCGACCGTAAAAACGCATCGGCCGTCTCGTTCCCGCGCGACTTGCTTGTTCCTTGGCCTGCTTGCCCGAGCACCAGCGGTGGCCCAGGCTACCTACCTCAGAGCCTCGGCCAAATCAACGCCACGATTGCTAACGGCGGGCCCGGATGCACGCTCCTGACTGTGCAGAAGCTAACCGGCCTCACCATTCCGTACCTCGCCATGATCGACTTCAAGGGCGTAATCGAAATGTCGAACGCCATCGGCGGTGTAGAGGTTTGCGTTGCTAAAGAGATCAACGATAAATACACCTCTACCTACCTCAAGCCAGGCAAGCACATTCTTCAGGGTCGCTCGGCTCTGCAGTTCTTGAGAACCCGACACGGCGTTGGAGACGGCTCTGACCTAAGCCGAATTAGTAATCAGCAGGTTTTCTTGACCTCGCTGGTTCGCAAGGTTCGTAGCGCTGGAGTGCTGACCAACCCGGTTTATCTCTACTCTTTGGCAAATGCAGCGGCCCGTAACATGACGCTTTCGAGCAGCTTGACCGACCTAAACACCATGGTGGCTATCGCCTCGGCACTCAAAGATGTTGAGCTCGAGAAAATGACCTTCCTTCAGGTTCCTTCTCGCGGCGGGCTACCGGCACCTTACTCGGGTCGAGTTGCCCCGGTTTATGAGCAGGCCAACATTCTGTTTGCGAAATTGCAAAAAGACGAGCCGATCATCATCAAAGAAGCCAATACCGGTTCGGGTGCGGTCGTTGACCCAGACACCTCGGCCAGCCCAAAGCCGTCGACCAGCGCTTCGCCGGGTTCAAGCCCATCACCGAGCGTCGACCCTAACGAGCCAGACTGGCGCGGAACCAACGCGGGCACAACTACCTGCTCGGGCTAATCAACTACTAGTCTGAAGCCATGACCGAATTCATTTCGGCTCTGGATTTATTCACCATCGGCATTGGCCCATCGAGTTCACACACGGTTGGTCCGATGCGGGCGGCGAAAGCGTTCAACGATGAACTCCAGGGCAGTGGCCTGCGCCAAAGCGTGGCCAAGGTAACCGTCACACTCTACGGATCGCTAGCTGCCACAGGCCCAGGCCACGGCACGACCCATGCGATTATCGCCGGTCTCGCAAACCAAACACCCGAGCAGTGCGACCCCGAGTTTGTGCGCGGGGTGACGCCGAGCATCCTAGATTTCAAACTTGACGACTTTGAGCTTCAATCGAGAGCTCGCTTGCCGAAACACTCCAATGCCATGAGATTCATCGCTCAAGATGGCGCGGGTAACACCATTTGCGAACGCGTCTATTACTCGGTGGGCGGAGGCTTCGTCGAAGACGAGCAGGGGCCACTCGGCGGTGAGCGCGCTGATGTGGACATTCCCCATAAATACATGAATGCGGTCGAACTCATCGCGACCGCCGAAAATCTGGGGATAACCATCGCCGAACTGGCCTGGCGAAATGAAATCTCCGCCCGAAACGAGGCGGAAGTCGATGGCCGGCTGACTGCTGTTTGGAGCGCCATGTGCTCGAGCATCCAAGCGGGTTTGAACACCGAGGGCATCCTGCCCGGCTACCTCAAGGTCGATCGCCGCGCTTCGAAAATCGCACGCGGACTTTGGGACATTGCCGCGGCTTCGGAATCGGCCGCCGGTGACCAATCGATGGAGTGGTTGCAGGCCTATGCGATAGCGGTGAACGAAGAAAACGCCGCGGGCAATCGCGTTGTCACCGCTCCGACCAACGGCGCTGCCGGCATCATTCCTGCGGTCGGTTACTACGCCCGAGAATTCAAAGGAGTGACCGACGAGGCGTTAGCCCGCGACTATCTGCTCACCGCCGCCGCAATTGGCTCGCTCTACAAGCGCAACGCGTCAATATCGGGTGCCGAAGCTGGTTGCCAGGGCGAAGTCGGCTCGGCGTGCTCAATGGCGGCCGGCGCACTCACCGCAGTGCTCGGCGGAACCCCTGCCCAGGTCGAAAACGCGGCCGAAATCGCGATGGAACACAACCTCGGCCTCACCTGCGACCCGGTCGGCGGCTTTGTGCAGATGCCTTGCATCGAGCGAAACGCCATCGCTGCCGGAACCGCGGTGGCAGCATCCCGCCTCGCCCTCATCGGCGATGGCAGCCACAAAATCTCGCTCGACACAGTCATCGAAACCATGCGCCAAACCGGTCTCGACATGTCGAGCAAATACAAAGAAACCTCGATGGGTGGCCTCGCTGTGAACGTGGTCGAGTGCTAACCCATGAATGCACGGATGCTCAAACTCGGGTTTCACTCGCGCTTGCCCATCGGCTAAACTAAACGGGTTATTGGAGACGTCGCATAGCCCGGTCGAGTGCGCCTCACTGCTAATGAGGTAGGGATCTTAAAGTCCCTCGGAGGTTCAAATCCTCTCGTCTCCGCAGAAAACACAAAACCCACCACATTGAGCGGTGGGTTTTTCTGTTTCTGAATGAAGCCCCGCCAGGCGCAGCAGTACGTTGGCGGGTTTTTCTGTTTCTGAGTTACTAATCCTCGAACAACTCAGCTTGGCGCTGTTGTCGCAAAGTCAGCACATTTACTCGCGTTGTGCCCGATGCGCCGCCTTCGGCCCGAGTTGCTGCCAGAGTCGTGCTGATCACGCACTTGCCAAACGTAAACCTGGAGGCAACAAGCAGATGCGTTCCAGTCACCTTCACCACTCGGCACATCCCCGTGGTTTTGAATACTGGGATGCGACCGCTCAAGGTTTCGTATCGCAATGAGATGGATCGCCCGTGCCACATTTGCGCCTTGCCGACGATGGTCACAGCTTCTTTCTGAATGATCATCCCCTGGTCAACCGTTGCGATTGCTCCAGTGAACCATTCATTTTCGTATAGCCGCGCCTCAACCTTGCAGTTTCCCTGACCGTCATTCGCGCGAACCCGAGCCCAGCGATCTCGAGACTCAACTACAAAGCAGTTACCGTCGGTAAACCAGCTCACCGGGCGGTTCGAGTTACCTTCGGCAGTTAAAACCATTTCCTTTTTGTATTCGAGGCCCTGCGACACCGTGCCAGTTAGCGACACCGTCTCAACTTTCTTAATCATGCGGATGCGCACCTCAAGGTAGCCTCGCTCCCAGGTTGCGTCTTCTTCGGTATTGGCCTTCACGACACAATCAGCATCAACTGCGTTGGCGCGAACCCGAAACACTGGTCCGTTTTGGTTAACCAGTTGGCAAGGTCCTTCGGTCCACCATCCGAGTGGGCTGCCATTAGAGCTCGAGCCAGTGAACTCGCGTTCGGTCTCATATTGCAAAGGTTCGTTGCTCAGATCTGTGGTTAGAATAGTCGCTTTCTTTGGCATTGGAACCGTGATGGTGAACGCCGGTGAAACCTGGCCGTACTGCGTTCCGTACTGCAGGTCATCCATCAGCACAATGTAGTAGCTGTAGGTCTTTCCTGCGTCGTAAGCGGTGAAACGGTCCATGATCTCTGGCGATGTTGCCGGCATGTATTGCACTTTGCCGTCAGACCTGAAAAACACGATTCGCTCGGCGTCGGCGTTTTTGGTGTAGCCGATAGCAACCTCGTTTGGAGTGATGTAGTTGACCGACAGGCCGGTAACCGCAGGCAACTCGGGTGGAAAAGCGTAGTACCAGTGCCACGGGCTCCAGACCCCAAGCAAGTTTCCATTAGCGTTGGAAACCCCAACCCTAAATGAGTTGGTCAGCCCGGTTTTCAAGCCGACCATGCTCGCCGAGGTTTCGGTAGTGGTCTTCCACTCCCCAGCTCCAGCGTCGTAATAGTAGTAGTGGGTTGCCCCGGGCACGGCATCCCAGCGCACATTAATGCTTGTGGCAGTGATGTCACTGAACACAACGTTTTTTGGAGCAGCAAATTCAAGGCTCGACGTCACAGAAACCTCTTGCGAAGGCGCACTCAGCCGGCCCAGACTGTCGATCGCCACATAACGCGCTGTCAATGTTCCAGCGGGCATGCTGTAGTCACATGAACCGTAGTTACAAGAAACGCGGATGCCGTTCGACAGCAGCAGCGCACCATAACCGTTTCCCTGGGTTCCGTCACTGAAAGCTGGATACATTCCGTCACTGAAGGCTCGCACGTTGAGAATTTCAACAGCCGGTGCCTGCACTGCGTTGCTTGGCCGCCCAAGAACCGGCAAGGTGAGTTTGCCTGATGCGTCACTAACTCTTACCGAGTAGGTGGCTTCATTGATCAAATCACTAAGAAGAATTGACGTTCCGTTTGTTTGAGCCACGTCTTCACCGTCGAGGCTCACTTTGTATGGGCCGACGCCAAGACCCGAAGTCGACCAATCAACGGCGAGAGTCGAATCGGTCTCGGTTAGCACGGTCGCGCCTACCCCTGCAGCTTGAATTTGCGCCTCAAGTTCGCGGGCGAGAGTTACTGCAGCAACCGCATCGACGATTCCAGCACCGGTGTAAAAGCGAGCTGGCCACTTGGCAGGGCTCAAGTTCAAACAATTCCACTTCACGGCCTCGGCGTTCCACACGCATGAATCCCAAACATTAGGTGGAGTGTTATCTGCTGTGGTGGCGCTGAGCTGAATGACAGACTGCACCTGCGCAGGGGTGAGACTCGGGGCTGCCTCCATGACTAGGGCGGCGACACCCGCAACAACTGGAGTAGCCGCCGATGTGCCACCGAAGTCGGCGTTCGGACCCCACGGAAAGGTCGTTGCCACTCCGGTGCCAGGGGCAGCGACATCCACCTGGGCGTTATAACTCGAATAACTGGCTCGTTTGCGCTCGCGGTCAACTGCGCCGACCGTGATCACTCCATCGGTGGGGTAAGCACCAGGAAAATTACGCGAAATTGAAGTTTGCGTGCAATTGCGATCTTTCTTGCCATCCCACGATTCCCAAATTGCCAAGCACGCGCTGTTGCCAGATGCCGCAACCACAACGATTCCGGCATCAACGGCATCTTGAATCAGCGCCGCAACCGCTCCGTCTGGGCCTGCCCCACCGATGCTCATGCTGATGATGTCTGCCCCGTTGTCGATGGCCCATCTGAGGCCCGGAATCATGGCTTCGGTGCGACAGTTCGACAGCGTGCAAACCTTGACGTTCAGAATCTCGACATCGGGCGCAATGCCACCGATTCCGGCCTCTAGATTGGTAGCAGCGGCGACAATGCCAGAGGTCGCGGTGCCATGCTCTTGCTGCCCGTTGGCTGCATGCACCGCGTCGAAACTCGCCACAACCTTGCCCGTGATGCCGGTGGCGCGCGGGTCGATACCGTTGTCCAAAATCGCAACACGGATGCCGCGACCGGTCACCCCAAGCGCCCCAGCCTCGTCGGCACGCACCATGTCATAGGCCCATCCGCTCGGCGAGCGTGGCGGCACAAACACGGGCGAAAGCGCGGATGCGGGGGCGGCAGCAAATGGCACAATGGCCAGCGACGACGCGATTACGGCGAGTGAGAGCATCCCCGTTCGAAGCGCACGCGAGATTCGACCCACGGTGCACCTCCTCGCCCCTACATCTAAAGCGTAACCGCCCAGGCTTGCTCTGCGGCAGCCCCACTTGGCAAGGCACGTACTTGTCATTCTTCGACACGCATCGACTCATTCGGAATACTCGCTACTACTCAACCCTAGGCTTGAATAGAGCGAAAGGTAACTCATGAAGAAATCCGCACAACTAACCATCATTTCAGCAATCGTCT
>JAURIU010000028.1 GCA_030832605.1 Rhodoluna sp.
TGTTGCAAAAGTGATTTCTCGATGTCTTTCGCTCCAAAGATTGTTGCGCTCGGCAGTTTTGCGAGCCACTGGTGAGCCTGTTCGATCTCGCTTGCTTTTAGAGGGCAGTACCTGCGCTCTGTCGCTGTTGCAGCCCCGATCGCCAAAATGCGACTGTCAGTGAGCTCAAATGCCAGTGCGCACTCATGCGCGTCAACAAAAGCAATGAAATCAGACCACGAAATGGTTTTGGACTCCGGTTGGCTTGGAACGTCGAATATTGTCGGCTGGACCTCTGGCGTGCTCGCAACGCTTGGCTCATCGACACTCGTGCCAGCTTGTTCAGACGCCTTGATTCCTCTGAGTCGAAGAACGCGTTCGGTAAGAGTTCGGAATTGCAAGTTCGAGAAGACCCGCTTCACTTCATCCTGGTTCACGCCCTCGATCTTCAGGTTGTCCAGGGTGACTGGCAACTCAAGGTCGCGCACGAGCCGGTTTAGTCGACGGTTACGGATAGCTTCTTGCTTGTGTTCCCTTAGGCTCTCGCCAACTTTTCCGCCGAATGAATCAACCGAGTCGAGTATCGCTTCGAGCGTGTGGTGTTCCTGTAGCCACTTAGCGGCTGTCTTTGGCCCAACTCCGGGAATCCCTGGGAGGTTGTCGGAGCTCTCGCCTACAAGCGCTGCAAGGTCTGAGTACTGGTTGGCGTGTACACCGTATTTCGCGTAGACGGCCTCGTCGTTCATCCGCGCGAGGTTCATGACACCTTTTACGGGGTAGAGAATTGTCGTTCTCTCAGAAATTAGCTGAAAGGTGTCGCGATCTCCAGAGACGATAAAAACCTCAAAGCCATTGTCGTCACCCATTTTTGAAAGTGTCGCAATCACATCATCGGCTTCGTAGTTAACTTTTGTTACTGTGACGATGTTCATCGCAGCCAAGGCCTCGGTGAGAAGTTCAGTCTGACCGTTGAATTCAGGCGGTGTTTCGCCTCGTGTGCCTTTATAGGCCGGGTACTCGTCGGTTCTGAATGATGATCGTGAGAGGTCGAAAGCGACGGCCATGTGCGTAGGCTGTTCTGCTTGCAAGATGTTTAGCATCATCGAGATGAATCCGTGAACCGCGTTGGTGTGCTGCCCTGATGAAGTCTTGAATGAGTCTGGGCTGAGTGCGTAGAACGCCCTAAATGCTAGAGAATGCCCATCGATGAGCAGCAAGGTAGGCTTGGCAACAGCGTTCATAACGCAAGCCTAACCGTCATTCACACGCTAACTACGGAGCAAGATGTCTGAGATGAGTGCCAAGTTGTCACCAGCCGCTGCTGAGCTAATCAAGGAGCGCGGTTTGGGCGAGTTAGCCGACCGAATGGGTATCACGCTTATTGAACTTAGCGCTGAGCGAGCTGTGGCCACTATGCCAGTTGAGGGAAACAGACAGCCTCTCGGTCTATTGCACGGTGGCGCCTATGTTGTTCTGGCCGAGACTCTCGGTTCATTTGCGGCCAATGTTTGGGGCCAGCCGTTGGCCAAATTCGCTGTTGGGATTGAGATCAACGCCTCGCATACGAAATCGGCCACCGAAGGCCTGGTGACGGCAACTTGCAGTGCTATCAGCCTCGGTAAGACGATCACCCTGCATGAGATTGCTGTGACCGACGCTTCGGGAGCCAGGCTGTCAACAATCAGAATCACTAATCTTCTGCGGGAACGTCGCGTAGAGCACTAGCTTCTAGCTACTCTTCTTCGGCCTTGGGCTTGTCTTGCAGTTGCTCTATGACGGTTTTCGCAACTTGAGCCATGGTCAGCCTTCTGTCCATTGAGCTTTTCTGAATCCATCGGAACGCGTCAGGCTCGTCTTTCACGAGGTTTTTGGTAATCAGAAGCCCCTTCGCCCGATCTACCAACTTGCGTGTCTCTAGTCGTTCGGCCAGGTCGGCAATTTCATGCTCTAGAGCGGTTAGCTGGGCGTGCCGACTAAGCGCAATCTCGATCGCTGGCAGCAGGTCATTCGGCGAAAAAGGCTTTACTACATAGGCCATAGCACCAGCCTCGGATGCTCGCTCGACTAGTTCTTTTTGGCTGAACGCGGTAAGCAGTACGACGGGAATCTTCAGGGCCGAAATCTTCTCAGCGGCCTCAATGCCATCCATCTTCGGCATCTTGATGTCCATCACGATTACATCAGGTCGATGCTCGGTTGCGAGGGCAACGGCGGCCTCTCCGTCACCAGCTTCTGCGATTACATCAAAACCGTATTCGCGCAGGGTTTCAACGATGTCCAATCGAATGATTGATTCGTCTTCTGCTACCAGTGCTGTCCGTCGCGTTTGTTCTGACATGGCTGTTACTTTATCGGATGTGCTGCACAAACTCTGGCTGAAACTTTAGATAGACTTGGAAACGTTGTTTCGGCCGGAATGGCGGAACGGCAGACGCGGAGCACTCAAAATGCTTTGTCCGAAAGGGCGTGTGGGTTCGAATCCCACTTCCGGCACAAAAAAGCGGCGATCAGAATTGATCGCCGCTTTCTTGTTTTACTATCGTCGGTCGTAACCAGGTACTGCGACATTGAGAGCGTCGCCAACTTTGTGCACGCGCAGTGAGTTTGTCGAACCTGGAATGCCCGGTGGCGTGCCAGCGACGACAACAACTTCGTCGCCAATCTGGCAAAGACCCTCTCGAAGGACAATCTCGTCCACTTGGTGCATCATCGCGTCGGTGTGAGTCACTTTCTCGACCAAATATGTCTCGGAACCCCAAGACATAGCTAGACGGTTTCGGGTCTCAACACTCGGTGTAAAGGCGAGAGTCGGCACCGAAGAACGAAGCCTCGAGACACGTCTGAAAGAGTCCCCGCTTTCGGTGAAGACACAAACGTACTTTGATCCGAGTAGTTCAGCGATTTCAACTGCCGCCAGCGAAACTGCTCCCGAATGTGTGTGCGGACGCGTGCCGAGTGGTGGAATTCGGTCCATGCCATTTTCTTCGGTTGATTCGACGATTCTGGCCATGGTTGCAACTGTTTCAACCGGGAACTTACCAACTGAGGTTTCACCCGACAGCATCACCGCATCCGCACCATCGAGGATGGCGTTGGCTACGTCGCTCGCCTCTGCTCTCGTCGGTCGAGCGTTCTCGATCATCGATTCGAGCATCTGAGTGGCGACGATTACAGGCTTTGCCCAACGACGCGATAGTTCTACGGCACGCTTCTGCACGAGCGGCACTTGTTCTAACGGAAGCTCCACGCCGAGGTCTCCGCGGGCTACCATGACGCCGTCAAATGCGTCGATAATCTCTTCTAGCGCTTCAACCGCCTGAGGTTTCTCAACTTTGGCAATGACGGGAAGGAACTTGCCTTCTTCTTTCATGATCTCATGCACTCGAACAATGTCAGATGCGTTGCGAACGAAAGACAGAGCAATGATGTCTGCGCCGAGTTTGATTGCCCAACGAAGGTCTTCCTCATCTTTTTCAGAAAGCGCCGGGACATTCACGGCTACACCTGGAAGGTTGATTCCCTTGTTGTTGCTGACTGGGCCTGGTACCTCAACCACCGTAGTAACCGTAGTCGCAGTCACTTCGGTGGCTCGCAGCCCGACCTTGCCGTCGTCAATAAGCAGCTGGTCGCCGACACTAACGTCGCCGGGAAGGCCCTTGAAGGTGGTTCCACAGATGTTGACATCGCCTTGAATGTCTTCGATGGTGATTTTGAAAGTTGCGCCTTTTTCAAGCATTACAGGTCCGTCAGCAAAGCGTCCGAGGCGAATCTTTGGCCCTTGAAGGTCAACTAGTATTCCAACTGCCTTGCCGGTGTCAGCAGCGGCTTTGCGTACGTTGTTGAAAACCTCTTCGTGCACATCGTATGAACCATGACTCAGGTTCATTCGTGCGACGTCTACACCAGCTTCGATGACGGCACGAATTTGCTCGTAGCTCGAAGTAGCTGGTCCAAGTGTCGCGACAATCTTTGCGCGTCTCATCATTTCCTCATTCTTGTTCTTGGTCTATTTAGACCCCGAGCGACTATTTCAGCTGTAAACCGAAATAGGTAGGTCGGTTGGCTTTACCGGAGCAGGTAGCTCCGTACTTCCTTCTAGGTGCTCATCAATCGCCGCAGCAGCCGCTCTTCCTTCAGCGATTGCCCAGACGATCAGGCTTTGGCCTCGACCAGCGTCGCCGGCAACGAACATCCCAGGGATGTTGGTTTCCCAACGAGCATCGCGATTTATGTTGCCACGAGAGTCGACGGTTGCCTGCGCTTGCTGTTCCAGCGTGTCGCTTTCCGCACCGGTAAAACCAAGTGCCAAAAGCACCAAATCGGCTTGCAGAATCTGCTCAGTGCCCGGTTTCGGTACTCTTTTGCCATTCACAAACTCTGTTTCGGCAACCTTAATACCCGTGACCTGGCCATCCTTGCCCACAAAGGCGACCGTGGATGCAAGATATTTACGCTCGCCAAATTCTTCATGAGCGCTTGCAACTTCAAAAAGAGTTGGGAAGGTCGGCCACGGCTGGTCGTCGCGGCGCTCGGCGGCTGGCTGTGTTCCGATAGCCAAAGTAGTAACCGAAGCAGCACCTTGTCTTGTAGCGGTGCCCAGGCAGTCAGCTCCGGTGTCGCCGCCACCAAGAATGACTACGTGCTTGCCCTGGGCGGAAATTTGGTCGGCTACAGAATCTCCGGCGACAACTTTGTTCGACTGCGTCAAATACTCCATTGCGAAGTGAACGCCGGAGAGATCACGGCCTTCAACGGATAAGTCTCGAGGTTTAGTGGCACCTGTGGCGACTAGCACTGCATCGAAGCGACTCTGCAACTCTTGCCAGGTGATGTCTTTTCCAATTTCTACGCCGGCTCTGAACCTAGTTCCCTCTGCTTCCATCTGCTTAATGCGACGCTCTAGGTGAATCTTTTCCATTTTGAAATCTGGGATGCCGTACCTAAGTAGCCCACCGATTCTGTCTTCGCGTTCGTAAACCGCAACGGTGTGCCCGGCGCGAGTCAATTGCTGTGCTGCCGCCAATCCAGCAGGACCTGAACCAACTACCGCAACGGTTTTGCCGGTTAGACGTTCTGGCTGGTGAGGCTGTACAAAACCGTTATCGAAAGCGTCATCAATAATCGACACCTCGATCTCTTTGATAGTCACCGCTGGCTGATTGATGCCGAGAACACAAGCACTCTCACAGGGAGCCGGGCAGAGTCGACCGGTGAACTCAGGAAAGTTGTTTGTTTTGTGGAGACGTTCAATGGCCGACTTGTTGTCTTCGCGCCAGGTCAGGTCGTTCCACTCGGGAATCAGGTTTCCGAGGGGACATCCCTGGTGACAAAATGGCACACCACAGTCCATGCAGCGCGAAGCCTGAGCCGTGATCACACCCTTGTCGCGGCGTTCGTAAACCTCTTTCCAGTCGAGAATTCGAACTGGCACTGGTCGACGAACAGCAGTTTCACGGTTGGTTACTTTTAGAAATCCACGTGGGTCAGCCATTGGTAACCTCCAAGATCTTTTTCCATGTTTCCTCGCCGTCAGGGTTCAAACCTGACGAAACCGCCTTGTCGCGCACTTCAAGCACGTTCGCGTAGTCACGTGGCAGCACCAAGGTGAAGTCTCGAGACACATTCTCAAAGTCAGCGAGTAGACGCTCTGCAAGCAGTGATCCAGTGGATTTTTGATAATCCTGCAGCACTGAAAGTAGAAGCGCTTTGGACGACTCATCAAGCTCGAGCAGTTTTAGCTCTTTGTTAGCCAGGGCTTCGGGGTTGATTCTGTCGGCACGAAGTTTATAAACAAAAGCTCTACCACCAGACATGCCCGCACCGAGGTTTCGACCAGTCTTACCAAGAACTACTGCTATGCCACCGGTCATGTACTCGAGAGCGTGGTCACCCACGCCTTCGACGACTGCTGTTGCACCAGAGTTTCGCACTAAGAAGCGCTCGCCCACAATTCCTCGAATGAAGATTTTGCCGGTGGTGGCTCCATAGCCAATTACGTTGCCCGCAATAATGTTTTGCTCTGCCGCATAACTGCTTGAGCGGTCGGGGCGAATGCTTATGTGACCGCCTGAGAGACCCTTGCCGACGTAGTCGTTAGCGTCACCCTCGAGGCTAAGTGTTATGCCACTTGGAACAAATGCACCAAATGATTGGCCGGCTGCGCCGCGAAGTCGAATGTCAATGGTGCCGTCGGCAAGCCCCTGCTCGGCATACCGCTTCGTTACCTCATTGCCTAGCAATGTGCCGACCGCCTGGTCGACGTTCGAAATAGGCAACTCGATAGTGACTCTCTGTGCGTCTTCAAGTGCTCTGGTGGTAAGTTCTAGCAGCTTGAAATCGAAGTGTTTTTCGAGTTCATGGTCTTGACTGCTCACTCGGCGTCTCGGAGAATCTGCTGGAACACTTGGGGCGGCGAGAATCGGAGTTAGGTCTAGCCCGTCTGCCTTCCAGTGGGTAATGGCGCGGTTAACATCTATCAATTCACTTCGGCCAATTGCCTCGTCGAGGCTACGGAAGCCAAGTGCTGAAAGATACTCGCGCACCTCCTGCGCCAAGAATTCAAAGAAATTGACCACGTGATCGGCCTGCCCGGTGAAACGCTCTCTAAGCGCGGGGTTCTGGGTTGCCACGCCAACAGGGCAGGTATCTAGATGGCAAACGCGCATCAAAATACAACCAGAAACGACAAGTGGAGCAGTAGCAAAACCGTACTCCTCAGCGCCCAGTAAAGCCGCGATTATGACGTCACGACCGGTCTTCATTTGCCCATCAACCTGAACCGATACTCGACCTCGAAGGCCATTTACCATCAGCGTTTGCTGAGCCTCAGCTAAACCAAGCTCCCAAGGAGTTCCGGCATGCTTGAGCGAGTTCAGTGGTGAGGCGCCGGTACCACCATCAAAGCCAGAAACCAGGATGACGTCGGCCTTAGCTTTGGCAACACCCGCCGCTACTGTGCCGATACCAACCTGGCTCACGAGCTTTACGTGAACTCGAGCTTCTCGGTTGGCGCGCTTTAGGTCAAAAATAAGCTGCTTGAGGTCTTCGATCGAGTAGATGTCGTGGTGAGGTGGTGGCGAAATGAGTCCCACGCCAGCAGTGGCATGACGAGTTCTCGCGATCCAGGGGTAAACCTTGTTTGGCGGTAATTGCCCACCCTCGCCTGGCTTTGCACCCTGGGCCATTTTGATCTGGATGTCGTCGGCGTGGGTTAGGTACATGCTGGTAACGCCGAATCGACCCGAAGCAACCTGCTTGATGCTGGAACGTCGCGCTGGGTCTAGAAGGCGTCCAACATCTTCGCCACCTTCACCCGTGTTCGACTTAGCGCCGAGTCTATTCATGGCGATGGCCAGTGTTTCGTGGGCCTCAGGCGAGATCGAGCCATAAGACATGGCCCCAGTCGAGAATCGTTTGACGATCGAAGAAATTGGTTCAACCTCATCAATAGGTACCGCCGGCCTAACGCCTTCCCTTAGCGTGAAAAGGCCACGAAGAGTCATCAGACGTTCGGCTTGGTTATCTACCGAAGCTGTGTACTGCCTAAAGATGTCCATGCTCTTACTCTTGGTGGCATGTTGAAGCTTGAAGATGGTTTCCGGGCTGAACAGGTGGGGTGCTCCGTCACGTCGCCACTGGTATTCACCGCCGGTTTCAAGGGCGGTGTGTGGGTTCGTTGCCCTGTCGAGCGGGTATGCCGTCTTGTGTCGTGACGCAATCTCAGAGTGAATCACTTCGATGCCAATTCCCCCGAGTTGGCTAACGGTTCCCGTGAAATAGGTGTCGACGAATTCTTGACTTAGGCCAATAGCCTCAAACACTTGCGCACCTGAGTACGACGACACCGTTGAGATGCCCATCTTCGACATAATCTTGAGCACCCCCTTGCCGAGACCCTTGATGAGATTGGCGTGGGCTTTCTTGACTGTTAGACCGACAAGTTCGCCGGTTAGAACCATCTGTTCGACAGATTCCATGGCCAGATATGGGTTGATCGCAGCGGCACCATAACCAATTAGTGCAGCAACGTGGTGAACCTCACGCACGTCACCGGCTTCAATCACCAGTCCCAAACGTGTTCTGTTACCCGTTCTAATCAGGTGGTGATGCACGGCGGACGTCAGTAGCAAAGAGGGAATCGGAGCGAGGTCGCGGTTGCTGTCACGATCGCTAAGAATCAGGTAGGTGACGTCGTTCTCAATTGCTGAGTCGACCTCTTCGAAAATTTCACGGATGCGCGCGGCAAGACCCTCGGCACCTGCATCCATGCGGTAAAGACCCTTTATGGTTTGCGACTTGCCAACGCCAGGCTTGGCTTCGATGTGCTTTATCTTGGCTAGATCGTCGTTGTCGAGTACTGGAAAATCGAGCGAAATTTGCTGAGCGTGCTCAGGCGTTGCGGTAAGGAGATTTCGCTCTGGTCCAAGACCGGTACCCAGCGAGGTAACGACCTCTTCACGGATGCTGTCTAGCGGTGGATTTGTCACCTGAGCGAATTGCTGAACAAAGTAATCGAACAAGACGCGAGGTCGATCGCTCAGAGCCGCAATCGGCGTGTCTGAGCCCATCGCACCAATCGGCTCTGCTCCACTCCGCGCGATGGGCGCTAGAAGAATGCGAAGATCTTCTTCTGTGTACCCGAAGGTTCGCTGTCTGCGGTTGACCGAAGCAGAGGTATGTGCGATGTGCTCTCGTTCAGGCAGCTCCGCAAGCTCGATGCGGTTGTCTGCCAACCAGGTTCCCCAAGGCTCGAGAGCGGCAACTTCTGTTTTGATTTCCTCATCGTCGATGAGTCGACCGTTCGCAGTGTCGGCGAGGAACATTTTGCCCGGCTGCAGGCGACCCTTTCGAACGATTTTCGCAGGGTCAATGTCGGCCACGCCGATCTCTGAGGCCAGAATGACCAGCCCGTCTTCGGTAACCACATAGCGACCAGGTCGCAATCCGTTGCGGTCAAGGGTTGCACCGACGAGAGAGCCATCGGTGAATATTACGGCAGCAGGTCCATCCCACGGCTCCATGAGCATTGAGTGGTAATCGTAGAAGTTCTTTCGGGCCTCGTCCATGTCGGTATGGTTTTCCCAAGCTTCAGGAATCATCATCATCATGGCGTGAGGCAGGCTACGCCCGCCAAGGTAGAGCAATTCGAGAACCTCATCAAAAGAGGCTGAGTCTGAGCCGCCGGCTGTGACAATCGGCAACAGCGGCTTTAGGTCACCCAGTGCTTCGCTAGCGAGCTGTGAAGATCGAGCCGACATCCAATTGCGGTTGCCTTTTACCGTGTTGATTTCTCCGTTGTGCGCAATGAGTCTAAATGGGTGTGCGAGCGGCCAAGACGGAAATGTGTTCGTCGAAAAACGTGAGTGAACAAGGGCCAGCGTCGAGGCGAACTTTGCATCACTTAGGTCTGGGTAGAACGGTTCTAGTTGAAGAGTCGTCACCATGCCCTTGTAGACAATGGTTTTGGACGAGAGCGATGGGTGATACGCGTCGAGAGTTGATTCAGAACGTTTACGGAGTCTGTACAGGGCTCGTTCTAGGGCAATTTCCCGCTGTTCACCCGTCACGAAAACCTGCACGATGGTGGGCATCGCGTTTCTAGCTAGGTCACCTAGAACTGATGGGTTGACAGGAACGTCGCGCCAACCAATGACGGCGAGATGTTCATCCTTAGCCAAAGCTTCAAAGCCGGCTTGGAAGGCCTGGTAATCGGCATCAGTGTCAAGAAACACTAGACCAGCGCCATAGGCTCCACGCGCAGGCAAGGCGAATTCAACGCTCGACGCGAGAAATTCGTGTGGAATCTGGGTGAGGATTCCCGCGCCGTCGCCTGTGCCGGCATCAGAGCCAACTGCACCTCGGTGGTCTAGGTTTCGCAGCGCGTTTAGAGCTGTCTCGACGATGTCGTGACCAGGCGTGCCTCGCAGAGTGGCAACCATTGCCAAACCACAGGCGTCTCTATCGCGGCTAGGGTCATACAAACCGTGAGCCGCTGGCGCTGTTGAAAAGCGCTCGAATGGCGATACGGGCATGTTGAACTCCTAACGACTGATCGTAGGGACAACCTTGGCCCATCACTTACGCGATCAAATAACCGCGACTTGCACTGCTGCTGAAAAAGTTTATCCCAGTCTAGGCTTTTTCAACCTCTGGTTCTGGCTTCGATGTATACACCGATTCCTCGACACCGGGGTGGCGCTTGCGAGACCAAATGATCAGGGCTACGCCGATGATTACGCCCACTACGGCGCTCCACTGGTTTGTTCTGAGGCCTAAGAAGACGTCGCTCGGGTCGATGCGCAAATCTTCAATCCAGAAGCGTCCGACCGAGTAGTAGATGAGGTAAGCCGCGAACATGCGCCCCCAGCGCAGATTTACGCGTCGTTCAAGCAAGATCAAGATGACAACACCAGCTACCGACCAAAGGAACTCATAGAAAAAGGTCGGGTGGAATGTTTGCTCAGTCAGCCAGCCTGACGGAATGGCCGGGTTTGGCGCATCTATTTGAATGGCCCATGGTAGATCGGTGGGCTTACCAAAAAGCTCTTGATTGAAATAGTTGCCCCAGCGACCGATGGCTTGAGCCAGCAAGACGGCAGGTGCAAGAGCGTCTGCTACCGAGAGGAGTTTGAGATTCGCTTGACGTGCTGCTAGGTAAGCACCCAAAACGCCGAAGATCAGGCCGCCGTAGATCGCCAGGCCGCCTTCCCAGACGTAAAGAATTTTGAGCAGGTCTTTACCCTCGCCAACATAGTCAGTGAGGTGTGTTGCAACGTGAAAGATTCGCGCTCCGACGATGCCAAACGGTACGGCCCAAATTGCTACGTCGAGCATTAGTCCGCTCTCGCCACCACGCTTGACCAATCGCCTATTTGACCAGTAGACGGCTACTACGATGCCGACCAGAATGAACAGGGCGTAATAGTGGATGCGCGCGAAACCTAGGTCAATCGTTGATTCTGGTGGGCTTGGAAATGATGCCACGAGGTTTGCAATAGTCATTTACGTCCTTTATTCATTTTGGATTCTATCTCTGCCACAGTTCTTTTTAGCTCGCCAAGACCACCTTGCTGATAGGCCTTGACGAAGACACTCCCGATAATCGCTCCATCGGCATATTCATTAACCGCCGAAGCTTGTTCACCCGTTGAAATACCAATACCAACGGCGACGTTTGACGGTACATTTGTGCTCCGAACTGCTGCTACAACGCCTCTGGCAAGCGAATCTACTTCGTCCCGTGCGCCTGTTATACCCATCGTCGAGACAGCATAAACAAATCCTCGGCTAAGTTCAGCGGCGTTCCTTACTCTTTCTTCCGACGAGGTTGGAGCAGCTAGAAAAACTCGGTCAAGGTCGTGTTGATCGGCGGCCGCCAACCACTGTGCTGCTTCGTCTGGAATCAGATCGGGCGTAATCATCCCTGCTCCCCCAGCGTGCTTCAGGGCAGAGGCGAAGTTCTCCACTCCAAACTGCATGACCGGGTTCCAGTAGGTCATAACCAAAACCGGGATGCCCGTGCGTTCGGCCACTTCTTTTACTGCGTCGAAGGTCTGTCGAAGTTTGAAACCATTTGCAAGAGCCAACTCGGTTGCTTCTTGGATTACTGGTCCGTCCATTACCGGGTCAGAGTAAGGGATTCCCAATTCGAGAATGTCCACTCCGCCTTCTGCCATCGCTACGGCCGCCTCGATTGACTCGCCCAGGGTTGGAAAGCCGAGTGGGAAGTAGCCGATGAGGGTTTCTTTGCCTTCAGCTTTGTTGGCTGCGAATTTCGCTTCTACCTTGCTCATGCTCAGTTTCCCAATAAGCCGAAATAGCGCGCCGCAGTTTCCATGTCTTTATCTCCTCGGCCACTCAAGTTGACCAGAATCGAGCTTCCTGGGGCCAGTTCCTTACCGAGCTTAAGAACTCCCGCTAGAGCGTGTGCCGTTTCAATTGCCGGAATGATTCCCTCTGTTTGGCTGAGTAAGCGAAGCGCCTGCATGGCCTCATCATCAGAGATTCCGCGGTATTCGGCGCGACCCAGATCCTTAAGCCAGGAATGCTCAGGGCCGACTCCCGGATAGTCGAGGCCAGCGCTAATCGAGTGGCTCTCCATGGTCTGGCCATCCTCGTCCTGCAGCATGTAAGAACGTGCTCCGTGTAATACGCCCGGTTTTCCGTAATTTAGCGTCGCAGCGTGACGTGGAGTGCCCATGCCATCACCTGCGGCCTCAAAACCCAGTAGCCGAACATCCTGGTCATCTAAGAAGGCGTGGAAGATACCGATCGCGTTTGAGCCGCCGCCAACACAGGCAGCTACGACAGTTGGCAAAGTTCCGTAATCGCTGAGAATTTGAGCCCTGGCTTCTGTGCCGATCACAGAGTGGAAATCGCGCACCATGGTTGGAAACGGATGAGGGCCAGCAACGGTACCGAGTAGGTAGTGAGTGTTTTCAACGTTTGTCACCCAATCGCGAAGGGCCTCGTTGATGGCGTCCTTGAGGGTGCGTGACCCAGTCTTTACCGCAACCACCGTTGCGCCAAGAAGCTTCATGCGAGCGACATTGAGGGCTTGACGTTCGGTATCAACCTCACCCATGTAGACGACACACTCGAGCCCAAAAAGTGCGG
Source organism: Rhodoluna sp. (assembly GCA_030832605.1). GTDB lineage: Bacteria > Actinomycetota > Actinomycetes > Actinomycetales > Microbacteriaceae > Rhodoluna. The sequence continues at coordinate 12,595 of JAURIU010000028.1, forward strand.
CCGCGGTTGCGCTCGCTACTCCGTGCTGCCCAGCGCCTGTTTCGGCGATTATGCGTGTCTTTCCCATGCGCTTAGCCAGTAGCGCTTGACCCAAAACGTTGTTGATTTTGTGCGAGCCCGTGTGATTGAGGTCTTCCCTCTTCAAAAACACTCGGATGTCTCCAGCGTGAGCGGCGAATCGTTTCGCTTCGGTGATGATGCTTGGTCTGCCCGCGTATTCGCGCAGCAGGTTGTCGAGTTCAGATCGGAACGATGGGTCTGCCCACGCGTCACGGAAGGCAACCTCCAACTCCTGGCACGCAGGAACGAGGGTTTCGGGGAC
>JAURIU010000029.1 GCA_030832605.1 Rhodoluna sp.
GGGTTCTTAGGTTCTGGCAGAACGATTTCGAGCATTTCTCCGCCAACCAAACGGTCGCTCTTAGAAAGCACTTTGCCGGCCAGGGTCACTCCCCCGGCTTCGATGATGTCGGCACTCGCCGAGCGGCTCAGGCCAAGAAGCTTTGCGACACCCGCGTCGGCACGTTCACCGCCAAGCCCTTCGGGAACGGGTAGGTAGCGTGTGTCAGGCATCTTTGGCGCCACCGATTTTGTCGCCTGCGATGATTCTCCAGGCAACCAAAGTCATGCCGACCGAAATACAAATATCGGCGAAGTTGAAAATCGGAAAATTGAAGGGGATCTGAATGAAATCAACCACGTGACCGTTGGCAAAACTCGGTTCGCGAACGAGTCGGTCAACAAGATTTCCGAGGATGCCTCCGCTTATAACTCCCGCGAGAACCAGCCAAAGCTTGTTGCGCACTTTGTGGGCGCGAAGAATGAGAATCAAGAAGGCCGTGGTCGAAAGTAGTGTGAAAAACCAGGTGACGCCGAAACCGATGCTGAAACCGGCGGAGTCATTGAAGGTTAGTCGCCAAGCCAGAAGGTCGCCAAGAACAGGCACTATGCGGCCCGGTTCAAGATTTTCGAGCGCTAGCCACTTGGTGAATTGGTCAACGAGAAGCAGTGCGAGAGCAATCGCTGCTACAGAAACCGTTCGCTGTGCAGGTTTTAGCCTTAGCTCGCTCAATTCCTAGTACTCAGAGATCGAAGCCGAAGGGTTAGTTGGAATGACCGTTGGTCCGGTCTGAATCGAAGGAGTCGGCGAAACGCGGTTGTTGTCGATTTCGCTGAGCTGAGCCTCGATGAACTGCTTCAGACGCAGGCGATATTCACGTTCGTAGGCACGCAGCTCAGAAATGGTGTGCTCGATGAGCGCCTTTTCTTGCTCAAAGCGGTTCTCTTCAGACTTTTGCTTGGCCTCAGCCTCACGAACGATGCGAGCCGCGGTGGCGTGACCTTCAGCAATGAGTGCGTCGCGCTTGGCGATACCTTCGCGAACGTGCTCGTCGTGAAGTTTGCGAGCCAGCTGAAGCAGGTTGTTGGTGTTGTTGCCGTCTAGAGACGAAGGGTCTGCAACCGCCTCTGGGAACGCGCTGGTGGGGTCAACGATTTGGGTTGGTGTTGGCGCTGGTAGCGAGTTGACAAGCTGGTTCGCCATGCCGGCAGCACCTCGCTGTAGCTCGGCCAGGCGTGCCTCAGAAGCCAGCAAGCGCTGACGAAGGTCTTCGTTTTCTTGGTTTAGTCGACGAAGCTCAACAACGAGTTCGTCGAGAAAGTCATCGACCTCGTCTTGGTCGTAACCTTCACGAAATTTCGTTGGTTGAAATCTCTTATTGACCACATCTTCTGGAGTCAAAGGCATTTCAGTCCTCTATTCGTTGGCAGCATTTATCAGAGGTAAGGTTACCTCACTCTGAGCGACTAGAGAATGGTCGCTAACACCCTGAGCACATTTTGGGCCACAAAGATGAGCACCATGCCGATGGTCCAGCCAAAGTCGAGCCCGAGCATCCCGACTCGAACTGTGGGTATGAAGCGGCGGATGCTGTTTACCAACCAGTCGGTCGCGGTGTAGCAAATCTCTGCAACTGCAATGAGAAGACCCTTAGGCCTCCAGGCTGGATTCGCGCTTCGGATCAACTCGAAAATCAAGCGACCGATCATTGCATAGGTGAGTATCCGCAAAGCCCAATCGAGGACTAGAAACAGAATGCCCATTACGGCTTGACGAGGTCGTCGCTACCGTCTAGTTCACTCTCGTCTTCATCGTTGACTTCAACGCTGTTTGGAGTGAGCAAATAAACCTTTGCGGTTACACGCTTGATGTGACCGTCTAGACCTTCTTTTAGACCGCACATGAAGTCGACGAGCTTGCGAGCATCCGCTTCTGACATCTGCGCCATGTTCACAATCACCGGAACGCCAACTCTGTAAACCTCAGCGATTGAGCGGGCCTCTGAGTAACTGACTGGATCGAAGGTCTGAATCTCCGAGATGTCTCCCGAAGAACGACGGCGAGTCACTGCAGGTCGAGCGGCACGAGGCGCGCTGGTTGCGGTGGTAGTTGTTGGCTGCTCGTCATCGCCGATGCCAAGGTAACCAGTAACTTTTGAAAACAGGCCCATCAGAGTCCTCCTAGTGAACTTTTCGTTCTAAGAATATGGCTAGTAGTTTCGTTTGCCCGTTATTGCTGTGCCAATGCGCAAGTGTGTCGCACCGTAGGCCAGCGCGGTCTCGAAGTCTTGCGACATGCCGGCCGAAATGAACTTCGCTTGGGGTGCAACCGAAATGAGCTTTTGGCTTAGCTTGGCGATTTTCTCAAACTCGCTTTCGAGTGGCTCATCGAGGGCGGCAACAGCCATGATTCCCAAGAGATTTAGCCCGGATGCGCCGGCAACTCTCTCGGCAAATGGCTCAAGTTCTGCGGGGTTTACGCCGCCGCGGCCGGGGTCGGAAGTCAGATTTACCTGAAGAAACACGTCAAGAGGTTTGGTTCGCTCAACCGTTGCCTTTTCTAGCGCGATCAACAGTGACTCGCGGTCTACCGAGTGAACGACGCCTGCGTAAGAAGCCACACTCTTGGCCTTGTTGCTCTGCAGTTGACCGACAAAGTGCCAGGTTGCGCTTGACCCCTCAACCAACTGGGCAAAATCGTGGGCTTTGGGCTGGGCCTCTTGATCGCGATTCTCGCCAAAGTCTCGAACACCCAGGCCATAAAGTTCGATGGCCAAATCGACCGGGTGATTTTTGGTAACGACAACGAGGGTCACCTCGTCACGCGCCCTACCCAAACTCTGCAGCATGCTGCTTATGCGCCCTTCAACGGCACCTAACCGTTGCTCGAGAGTCATCGTCTAGCGAAGAAAGTCAGGAATGTCGAGGTCGTCGCCAAAGGTGCCGTCTTCAGACTGTGGAGTCTCGTCAACGGTGGTGATGGCACGGGTTGTCGGCGCAGATTCGTCGACCAAATCATCGAGGTATGACTTTGAGCTCGAAGCCGGGGCGGCTTCTTCGGCGTCGTCGAACCAAGATCTGGCTGGTTCTGCAACCCGCTCATCAACAACGGGAATCGAAGCTGTCGTTGCGGCAGCGGCAAATGCTGCCGGCGCAGCGGCCGCAGCCACCGACGCGGTCGCGGTTGCCGGTGCATAAATTGGCCGAGCTGGACGCTTGACCTGGTTCACGCCTTCGAATCCCGCTGCAATGACTGTTATGCGAATCTCGTCGCCGAGGCTGTCATCGATGGTGCAACCGAAGATTACGTTGGCCTGCGGGTTGACAGCTTCTTGAACTAGACGAGCTGCCTCGTCGATTTCGTGAAGGCCGATGTTTGAAGCACCCTGGAATGAGAGCAAGACTCCGTGAGCACCATCGATGCTGGTTTCAAGCATTGGGCTCGAAATGGCCGCTTCAGCTGCTCGAACAGCTCGGTCTTCACCCTTGGCGCTGCCGATGCCCATGAGGGCACTACCCGCGCCCTGCATAACCGAACGAACGTCGGCAAAGTCGACGTTGATTAGCCCCGGAACCGCGATTAGGTCGGTGATGCCTTGAACACCTGAGCGAAGCACGTCGTCGGCGATCATGAACGCGTCAACGAACGAAACCGAGCGGTTTTCGATTTCGAGAAGCCTTTGGTTCGGCACAACGATTAGCGTGTCGACCTCGGTGCGAAGAATTTCGATTCCGGCATTGGCCTGGTCGGCACGACGCGCACCTTCGAACGAGAACGGACGGGTTACCACACCGACGGTTAGAGCACCGGTCTGCTTGGCGATGCGAGCAACTACCGGGGCGGCTCCGGTTCCGGTGCCACCACCTTCACCAGCGGTAACAAAGACCATGTCAGCTCCGCGCAAGACCGCTTCGATTTCATCTGAGTGGTCTTCTGCAGCGCGACGACCGATTTCTGGGTCGGCTCCGGCACCGAGTCCTCGGGTCAACTCACGGCCAATGTCAATCTTGACGTCGGCTGGGCTGAGCAGTAGCGCTTGCGAGTCGGTGTTGATGGCAATGAACTCAACTCCGCGTAGGCCGGCTTCAACCATGCGGTTGATGGCGTTCACGCCACCGCCTCCGACGCCGACGACTTTGATGACTGCGAGGTAGTTGTTACTCAGGCTTGCCATGATGCTCCTTATAAAAATTCATGCGGCTGGGGAACCCTAAACCTCTTGCTGAGGCTTAACTGCTTCCCGTTTTTGTAGTCCGCGCCAAAAAAGTAGATGAAGAACGGCGCAAACTCTGGTAAGCGCTTGGGCGTGTTGCTTGTGTATTTGCTTAGTAGCGAACGACGGGTGTTTGAGGCGACGAAACGTCGTAGGTCACCCGGTCATTCTTCGACTGGTTTTCGATCAGCGCGGCTAGCACCTTCGACTTCAAAACCGCCTGGGTCGGGTCACCCCAGATGACCTTCTGGCCTGCGTAGCCGCGAAGCCTGAAGCTGACATCGTCTTTGCTCTTGGCGGTGACCGTCGAAATTCTCGGAAGCAACTCGGCGGGCAGCGCCAGCAAAACCTCAATCGCGGCTTTGAAGCTTGGGCTCTTGCCAGGTGTTCCGCTGATTTCTAGGGTCGGCAACTTTGAGCGGTTCTCGGCTCTGCCAACACGCACACCGGCCGGGTCGAAGAAGGCATAGCCGTAACCATCGACCCAGACCACCGCAATCGGTGTTCGTTCGGTCACCTTAATAATCAGGGTGTGCGGTGGAGCGCTGATCACTGAGAACGACTCAATCAGCGGAAAGCGTTTGAGTGCTTTGGCGATTTCGTCGTCGTTCACCTGCGGAAGAGGTTTGCCAATCTGCCCCTTGAGTGCGGCCTTTATCTGTTTCTCAGAAACCAACTTCTCGCCACGCACCGACAGCCGCTCGATTGCCAAGAGTGGCGAGTAAACGGCGGCAAGAATAAGCGCCATTAACAAGACGAACGAAGAAACCGCCGCCCAACCCCAAACTCGCTTGGTTAGTGATACTCCACTGTCACCTAGCCGTTGCGCTCTCGACATACGCTGCGCCCGCTTGGCCTGTTTGGCCACGGATGCGGTGCGTGAGCCCTCGGCGCGAAGCAGCTTGCGAACATCCGCGCTCTTCTTTTCGTTCGGCTTTGCCGCGGGCTTCTGTGGCGCAGTACCAAGCGGCACTCGCCCTGGCCTAGAGGCTCGCGAAGGCGGGCGTTTCAAACTAGCTCTCCAGTGCGGTTAGCAGCGCCGGCACCATGCGGTAAACGTCGCCGCAGCCCATGGTGATGATGAAGTCACCTTCGCCGGCTAGAGATGCAGCAACGGCAGGTGCGTCATCCCAGAGCGGAACGTAGTGAACTTGAGTCTGGTTGTCGAAAGAGTCGCTGACCATCGCGCCGGAGACTCCCGGCTCTGGATCTTCGCGGGCGGCATAGATGTCGAGAACGACCACCTGATCACTGACGCTCAAGGCCTGGGCAAATTCTTTGTGCATTAGGCGGGTTCGCGAATAGAGGTGCGGTTGAAAAACCGTGATCAACTTGCCATCGCCGACAACCGCTCGAGCCGCGGCCAGTGCTGCCGCAACCTCGGTCGGGTGGTGCGCAAAATCGTCATACACCTTGACCCCGCGACGTTCGCCGTGAAGTTCGAAACGGCGCTCGGTACCTCCGAAGGTTTCAATAGCGCGCAGTGCAGGCTCGGGCTCAAAACCAAGGCCAATCAGAACGGCAAGCGCTCCGGAGGCGTTTATGGCATTGTGCAAACCTGGAATGCGAAGGCGAGCATCCAAACTCTGCCCATTGGCCCTTACGGTGAATGCAACCTGTGCCCCAGAGGCATCGACGGCCGTTAGGCGAACATCCGCGTTTTCGGCCTGCCCGAACGTGATGAGTTTCTTTTCGGACAGCATGGCCCCAACACGCACCGCGCCAGGGTCGTCAGAACTGATGGCAACGAACTCACTCGCGCCTCTGGCAAACTTGGCGAACTCCTGCTCGAAGGCTTCGAGGCTGCCGTAGTGGTCAAGGTGGTCTGGGTCAACGTTCGTGATCAACGCAATCGCGGTGTCGTAGTGCAAGAAAGAACCGTCTGACTCGTCGGCCTCGATGACAAACAGGTTGTCTTTGCCGGCACCCGAAGAAGCTCCCAGTGACGCGATGACGCCACCGTTCACGAAAGACGGGTCAACACCGAGTTCAAGCAAGGCGGTGATGATCATGCCGGTGCTGGTGGTTTTGCCGTGTGCGCCAGCAACGGCCACGAGGCGCTTTTTGGTCGTGAGATAGGCCAAGGCTTGAGATCGGTGAATTACTGGGATGCCGCGCTCTTTGGCCAGCACGTACTCGGGGTTGGTCGGCCAGAGTGCCGAGGTGACCACGACGGTGTCTGGGTTGCCCAGGTGAGCCGCGTCATGACCGATGTGAATCTCGGCACCGAGCTCGCGAAGGGCTGCCACGTTCGAGGTGTCGCGCAGGTCGCTGCCGGTTACCTTGTGGCCCATGCCGATGAGAATGCGGGCGATGCCGCTCATACCCGAGCCGCCGATGCCGATGAAGTGCACCACGCCTAGGTCGGCTGGTACTGGCTGCGTGAAGTCTGGCTTGATCATGGTTATCTCTTTGAAGATTAGGGCAGGGTCATCGTTTGGCTGCTGCCAACACGCCTTGAACCAAATCAAACAGTCGTTTGGTTCCGTCGGCCACACCCACCGATTTAGCAGCGGAGGCCATTTTTGCCAGGGTCTTGGCGTTTGAAACCATAGGAATCAGCTCACGTCGAATCCACTCGGCATCAAACTCGGAATCTTTCACCAAGACTCCCCCGCCGGCGGCAACTAGGTCACGAGCGTTGAGCTCTTGCTCGCCGTTACCTACCGCGTAAGGCACATAAACCGCAGGTAGACCGACTGCGGCAAATTCAGAAACAGTGGATGCTCCCGCTCGAGAAATCGCAAAATCTGCTGCTGCGATTGCCCACTGCATTTGGTCACAATAGCCAATTCGGTGATAAATGCGGTCTACTTCAGGTTCTAGCTCGCTTCGAGTGCCGGCCACGTGTAACACCTGAATGCCGGCGGCAATAAGCGCTGTCTTTGAAGCTACGACGGCGTCGTTGATGCGCTTTGCCCCAAGTGAGCCTCCGGTGACCAGAAGAGTTGGAGTGTTCGGGTCTAGGCCGAATGAAGTTCGGGCCGCCTGCTTTGCCGGCTTTGCGATGATGCCTTCGATTTCTGGCCTCAGCGGCATTCCAGTGAAGGTCGAGTTAGGTAGGTCGAGAGCCGGTTCAAAAGCCACGCCAACGGCATCGGCATATTTGGCCGCACGACGGTTTGCCATACCAGGCAAGGCATTTGCCTCATGAATCACGAGTGAAGTACCGCTCTTACGTGCAGCTTCATAAGCCGGCGCACTCGCGTACCCGCCGAAACCAACGACCACATCGATCTGGCGTCGCTTGATGATTTGCTCAACTTGCGAAACGGCTTTCAAAAACTTGAGCGGAAACTTGATTGCATAAAGGTTCGGCCGCCTGGGAAACGGCAAACGTTCGATTACCTCAAGCTCATAGCCGCGCTCTGGCACGAGCCTGGCTTCGAGACCTTCGGCGGTTCCGAGTGCGTAGATGCCAGCATCCGGTTCATTGGCGCGGATGTAGTCGGCCAACGCCAGCAGGGGGTTGACGTGCCCGGCTGTGCCACCACCGGCAAGCAGATAGTTGGTCATCGACGAGCTTTCGTGGCTCGACCAGGGTTGAGGTGGTTTTCGCGTTCGATGCCGAGAACGATTCCAAGGCCGGCCAAGATGGCGATGATTGACGAACCACCTTGAGAAATCAGCGGCAGCGGAACACCGAGCACTGGGAGCAGCGTGAGAACAACGGCGATGTTGATCAGGGCCTGCAAGGTAATCCAGAGCATTACACCGAGCACGACCATCCGTGAATAAAGGTTTGTGCACTTGGCGGCGATGCGAATCATCACCATGGCGGTTGCGATGAAGAGCACGATTACAACCAAAGCGCCAATCAGGCCCATTTCTTCGCCGATGATGGCAAAGATAAAGTCGTTCTCAGCCTCAGGAATCCACGACCACTTGAGTTTTGACTGGCCTAGGCCGACGCCGGTGACGCCGCCAGAGGCGAATGCCCAGATGCCGTGGGTTGATTGCCAGGTGTAGCCGTTCGGGTCTGGTGCGCTCGGGTCTAACCACGCCATTATGCGACCTCTTCGAGAAGAGCTGCTCATCATGATGATCGGCACGAAAACGATTGCTGCGCCGGCGATAACTGTCATCAAACGCCGCGGCATGCCCGCCATGACCAGCATGCCAATCAGTATGGCCGCCATAACGATCACGGTTCCAACGTCGCTGCCGAGCACAACCAAGAACATGACGAACCCGCCGTTGATCATCGCGCGCCACCAAACGCGCTTGGGGTCGTCAAATTCGTCTTCGCGCTTGAACAGAAGTTGAGCCGTGAACAAAATCATGGCGATCTTCAAAAACTCGGATGGCTGAATCGAGAACAACCCAAAATCGAGCCAGTTTCGGTTTCCGTTACCAGAAGCACCAAAGCCGGTAAACAAGACCAGAAGCTGGGCTATGGCTCCAACGGCCAAAATCGGCCCGATGAGGTTTCTGACCGTTGTCACACGAAGTGTGCTGATTACCGCGAGCCCAAATAGACCGATGATTGCCGAAAGTGCCTGCTTGATAAAGATCGAGAACCCATTTTCGCCATCTTTGAGTGCGTCAACGAAAGATGCCGAGAGCACCATGACGAGACCAAAGCCGGTTAGAAAAATGATCAGCGAAAGTAGTTGGTAAAACTCCCTCGACTGAGCTTTGAATACTCGACCGAACCAATCTTGGGTGGCAACGCTCAGCTGACCGAGCGACGGACCAGAAGCTCGGTTTCTTGATGCTGACGCCTTTTTTGGTGCGGTCTTGGTGGCCATTACTTCTCCCCGATTAGTGCGTGCACAGCTGCCGCGAATTGATTGCCGCGGTCTGCGTAATCCTTGAATTGATCCATCGATGCCGATGAAGGTGCAAGCAAAACAGTGTCTCCCTCGGCGGCTAGATTCGAAGCCGCAAGAACTGCCTGAGTCATAACCTGCGCGGTGTCGTCGCCAGAGATTTCGATAACCGGAACATCAATCGCATGAGCTGCCAGTGCGTCAAGCACCACCTGGCGCTCGGCACCGATAACCACGGCACCGCGCAGACGCGAGGCATGCGATTGAACGAGGGGAGCTATGTCGACTCCCTTCAGCAAACCACCGACAATCCAAACGACGTGTTCGAACGATTCGAGTGACGCGTTGGTGGCGTGCGGGTTGGTTGCCTTCGAATCATCTATCCAGGTGATCCCGTTGTGAACCGCAACAAGTTCGATGCGGTGTTTGTCGAGTTTGAATGAGCGGATGCCCGACCGAATGTCAGCGGGCGTGACACCACAGGCTCTGGCTAGTGCAGTTGCCGCGGCAACGTTTGCCAGCAGGTGAGGGGTAACAACTCCGATTTCGGCGATGTCTTCGAACGTGGCCACTTCGAGCGCTTCGTGATACCGGTTATCTAGAAACGCACGATCGCAGAGAATGTCTTCGCTATAGCCGATGTCACTCGGGCCTGGAACACCTACGCTAAAGCCGATGGCTCGGCAGCCTTCGACTACGTCGGCTTTTTCGAGCAGATCTTGAGTGCGAGCATCCCTGCGGTTATAGACCGCGGCAGTCAAAGTGTTTTGATAAATTTTGCCCTTGGTTGCTGCGTACACCTCAAAGCTGCCATGCCAATCGATGTGGTCTAGGTCGATGTTCAGAAGTGCACTGGCTTCAGGCTGGATTGCATCAATGTAGTGAAGCTGAAAACTTGAAAGTTCTACGACCAGGTAGTCAAAGCCTTCCGGGTCTCGAATGCAATCGAGAATTGGCACACCGATGTTGCCGCAGGCCGCCACCCGATTGCCGGCAGCTTCGAGCATCGCGGCGGCAAGTTGCGTGGTTGTTGTTTTGCCATTGGTTCCGGTGATGGTGACCCACTTGGCCACTTTCGCGGTCTTGTCGCGCAAGCGCCACGCCAAGTCGACATCCACCCAGACTGGAATCTTGTTTTCGCCAGCCCATCGAATGATTGCTGAATCTGGTTTTACTCCAGGTGAAGTGACGACCAATTCGGGTTTGAACTCGACTAACTGGTTTGGAACTCCCGCAGCCGCTTCACCACTGACGTGACTCACACCCAGAACGTCGAGAATGTCGATGTACTCGGGGTCTGCCTTTTCAGCCACCACTACCACTTCACAGCCGAGTTCGGCCAAAGTGTCGGCTACCGAAAAGCCGGTGACACCCAAACCAATAACCGCTACCTTTAGCTGCTTCCAATCTGAATGCCAGCTAGTCAAACTATCGAGGCTGGCCATGGGTTTATCCGTAAGTCCACTCAATATAGAACAAGCCGATACCAGTCAGTACACAGAGTCCGCTGATGATCCAGAAACGAATCACGATGGTGATCTGCGCCCAACCCTTTAGCTCAAAGTGATGGTGCAGCGGGCTCATAAGAAACACTCGCCGCCCTGTGCCGGTGGTCCATTTGGTGAGTTTGAAGAAAATTCGCTGGATGATTACCGAGCCGGTCACCATCACGAAAAGTCCACCAACCAGAAGAAGAAGCAGTTCGGTTCGAGTCAGGATCGCTAGGGCGGCCAAAACTCCACCGAGGCTCAACGAACCGGTGTCGCCCATGAAAATCTGTGCAGGAGAAGTGTTCCACCACAAGAAACCGATGAGCGCACCAACCACGGCAGAGGCCACCACGGCGAGATCCAGCGGGTCTCGAACGGTGTAGCAATTCGACAGGTTGTCGACCACGTTGCTGCAGCTTTGGTTGAACTGCCAAAACCCGACCAACACGTACGACCCGATTGCCATGATGCTCGCACCGGTTGCAAGCCCGTCTAGACCATCCGCTATGTTCACGCCATTCGAGGTACCGGCCACCAAGAGATAAATCCAGATAGCGAGCAAGATGCTGCCGGCGACTCCGCCGAACACTTCAAGGAATGAGAAGTCGGTGTCTCTGAAGATGGAGATGTTGTGGGATGCCGGAAGGATTAGATTGTCATCGGGGCGGCGAAGGGCGAAGTATGTGAAGATGAGCGAAACCACCAACATGCCGGCCATTTTGGCCCAACCGGTTAGGCCTAGGCTGCGTTGCTTGTGGGTTTTGATGTAGTCATCGAGAAAGCCAACCAGGCCAAGGCCAACCATCATGAACAGTGCGAGCAGGGCCGAAATGCTCGGCACCTCAAAGTTGACAGCTTTGGCAACAAAGTAGCCAATCAAAGAACCGCTGATGATTACGATGCCACCCATGGTCGGGGTTCCGCGTTTGGTGTGGTGCGACTGCGGTCCGTCGTCACGAATGAATTGACCCCACTGAAGCTTCTTGAACAACCAGATAAAGGCGGGAGTTGCAAACAGGGTGAAGAACATGCCCAGACCGCCAGCAACGAGAATTGCTCTCACTATTTGGCTCCCATCAAGGCGTCACCGAGGTGTCTTAGGTTGGCCGACTTAGATGACTTGATCAGAACTATGTCGCCTGTGACAAGCATTTCACGAACAGCCTCTAAAGCCGTGTCAATCGAGTCGAAGAATTTTGATTCGCCATCCCACGAGCCCTCTTGGCTAGCGCCCATGTGGATGAGTTTTGCGTTCTCACCCACCACAAATAGTTGGTCGATGTTTAGGCGAACGACAATGCGGCCGATAGCGTCGTGCTGCTCCGCGGCAAACTTTCCAAGTTCTGCCATTTCACCCAACACTGCGATAGTTCTTCGACCAGTTTCGCGCCCAAGAATGGCAAGGGTCTGCAGAGCTGCCTTGGTTGAATCTGGGCTTGCGTTGTAAGCATCGTTGATTATTGCGACACCATCGACTACGCCAAGTTGCATGCGCCAGCGCTCGGCAAGTGGAAGGGCCGAAAGCGCTTTGATTACTGAGCTTCGATCTAACCCCAAGTCGTCACATACCGCGATGGTCGCCAATGCGTTCATTACCTGGTGTTCGCCCAGTATTTGAAGTTGAAGTGTGGCGCTTTCGCCGTCTGGGTAGGAAACGTCGGCAGAAGTACCCTCAAGGCTTAGACGGTGGCCAGAAGCCTGGTAGTCGGCGTGGCCGGTGCCAAATGACAGCTTGCGGCCGGTAAACCCATCTGCCATGGCACTGCAGTATGAGTCATCCGAGTTGTAAACCAACACACCGCCTGGTCTGATGTGCTTGATCAGCTCGGCTTTGATCTTGGCAGTAACCTCGATGCCGCCAAACTCGCCAACGTGAGCGAGCCCAACCTTGAGCTCAACCGCAACGTCAGGCTTGCACATGTTGGAAAGGTAGTCGATGCTGCCAAGGCCGTCTGCGCCAAGTTCGACGACTAGGTAGCGAGTTTTCTCGCTGGTGAGCAACATCGATAGCGGTGCTCCGACGTGGTTATTGAACGATTCACGAGGGGCGATGGTTTCGCCGAATTGACTAAGGGCGGCGCGAAGCATGTTCTTGGTCGAAGTTTTACCGTTAGAGCCGGTGATGCCGATGACGGTGAGCTTTGAAGTCTCGCGAAGTCGGCGAAGAACTTCGGTGGCAAGAAGTCCAAGGGCCACGACCACGTCGGCCACAACAACCTGTGGAACGCTTACATCAAGTTCGCGCTCGACCAATAGTGCTGTAGCGCCAGCCTCAATAGCAGCACCAGCAAAATTGTGGCCATCGGTTTGCTCACCCGGTTTGGCAACAAA
>JAURIU010000002.1 GCA_030832605.1 Rhodoluna sp.
TGAGCGACCGCATCAAGCTGTCGGTCAGTGGCTCAGCCAGTGTTCTTGCTGCAGTAGCGGCTCATCGAGACCTTGTGATGGGCGAAACGCTGGCGCTCGAACTTGACGCCAGCGAGGCAGAACTTAGCGAAGGCTCAGAGCTTGGTGACGGCCAGCTGATCGCGGTTTCGGTAGTCAAATCTTGAGCACCGAAGCACACTGGGCACGCAAGGCCGCCGAGGTAGAGGCTGCGCTGGTTGCGCGCATCCCCGAGAACAAACTTCGCCCGCGCCTAGAGCCAACTCGCCGTGCCGTCGAACTGCTCGGCGACCCGCAGCGTTCGTACCGCGTGATTCACATAACCGGAACCAACGGAAAAACTTCGACTACGCGGTTCATCGAGCGCTTGCTTCGTGAACACTGCCTTCGCACCGGTCGATTCACCAGCCCTCATCTGGTCAAGCTCAACGAACGCATGGCCATCGATGGCGAACCCGTTTCAGACCAAGTTCTGTGGGAGGTTTACCAAGACATTGAGCCGGTTCTCGACATGGTAGACGCCGAATTAGCAGCAGCCGGCGACACCAGACTCACGTTCTTCGAGGCGCTTGCCGTTCTGGGTTTCGCAGTGTTTGCCGATGCACCCGTTGACGTCTTAGTGCTCGAAGTCGGCATGGGTGGCGAGTGGGATTCCACCAACGTTGCCGACGGCGATGTCGCGGTATTCACGCCCGTATCGCTCGATCACATGGAACGTCTGGGCAACACGATCGCCGAAATTGCCAAGACCAAATCAGGCATCATCAAGCCCGATGCGATCGTGGTCAGCAGTGCACAAACAACGGATGCTCTGACCGTGATCGACGCAAAGGCGGCGTCTACCGCCTCAGGTTTCAAGTTGCTCGGCCGTGACGCCAAGGTTTTGAGTGCCGAAGTTGTTCCCGGTGGACAACGAATCACGGTGCAAGGTTTAGCGGGGGAGTACCGCGACCTATTTTTGCCTCTCTACGGAGAATTTCAGGCTGAGAATCTAGCCACCGCCATCATGTCGGTCGAGGCTTTCTTAGGCGGCGGCAGTTTGGCCATCCCCGATGACGTGATTCGAGTCGCGGTTGCCGACATGTCTTCACCAGGGCGCCTGCAGATCGTTAGCACCGACCCGCTGACCATTCTCGACGGAGCCCACAACCCGGGTGGCGCGGAGTCGCTGGCCAAAGCTCTCGCTACTCACTTTGATGCGCCTAAGACCATTGGCATCATCGGAGTTCTTGGCGAAAAAGACGCGGCCGCAACTCTGACTCCGCTGGCTAAGTCGTTCGATCACGTCATAGTCGCAGCATCCAGTTCGCCGCGCGCCGTCGCCGCCGAGGAGCTAGCCAAAGTTGCAGAAACTGTGTTCGGTGCCGAAAACCTTTCGGTCGCCGAATCGGTTGCCGATGCATATGAAATCGCTCAAACCATGGTGTTTGAGGGTGGAGCAATCGTTGTTACCGGCTCACTGAGCATGGTTGGCGATATGCTGAAACTGGTACAAACCGAAATGGAAGAAGACGATGAAGCCTAAATCGACCCAGCGAGCTCTCGGATCGATCGTTCTCGCGTTTCAATCGTTCGCCGTCTTTTTCGCAACACTCGTCTCATTTGGCCTCAAAGTTGCCGATGGCCCAACCGTTTGGATTGTTGGCCTGAGCCTTGCGGTAGTTACCATCGTGCTTCCAGGCGTTCTTGGCAGGCCAGGTAGTTACGCGGTTGGCTGGGCTCTGCAGTTAGCACTACTCGTGCTTTCGGTTGCCATCGCAACCTTCAACGGTGCCGGCATTTTCTTCGTCATCATCCAGGTGATCTTCATGGGTCTATGGATCTGGGGCATGGTGGCCGGTAGCACCGTCGACGCCGCCCGCCGAGCATGGATGCGTGAAAACGGCCAAGACCCTGATGCAAACCCTGAGATTTTTGTAATCGAAAGCGAGAAAAACTAATGACCGAAGTTATGCAAACCCTAGTTCTGATCAAGCCAGACGGTGTTGCTCGAAACCTGATCGGCGAGATCGTCTCGCGCTGCGAGGCCAAGGGCTACGTGGTGCGTGAGCTAAAGAGCATCCACGCTTCTCGTGAACTGCTCGAGCAGCACTACGCCGAGCACGTCGGCAAGCCTTTCTACGAGCCTCTGGTTGAGTTCATGCTTTCGGGCGCAATCGTGGCAATTCGCCTTGAAGGTCACCGAGTCATCGAGGGCTTCCGCTCATTGGCCGGCGCTACCGACCCAACCGTTGCGGCACCGGGAACCATTCGTGGCGACATGGGCCGCGACTGGGGCTTGAAGGTTCAGCAGAACCTGGTCCACGGCTCAGACTCACCAGAGTCGGCGGCGCGTGAGCTTGGCCTCTGGTTCTAAACCAAGAGAGAACATCGAAGGAACGACAAATGGTTGACTTTTCGAGTCTCGACACCGACGCCCAGGTGGCTTTGCTCACCGAACACGCCAGTGAGGTTTTGAAACACTACGAACTTGGCGAAGTTACCGAGATTGAATCGATCAATCACGAATACAACTCGACCTTTGCGGTCAGGTGCGCCGATGGCACTCGCTATGCGCTGCGCATCAACATCAACTCACCGCGCAGTGCAGCCAACGCACTTGCCGAACTTGAGTTCATCAACCACCTGAGGGCTAACACCGACGTCAACTTTGCTTCACCGATCGCGAACAAGTCAGGCGATTTCTTCACTGAGGTTGCCAATGATGCAATCGGAAAGCCTCTCTTGTCGGTCTTGTTCTCATGGCTCGAAGGCGAAGAGCTTGGTGACGAACCGACCGAAGAGCAGCATTTTGCGCTCGGTGCTGCGATGGCGAAAATGCACGATGCCGCAGCCGGTTTTGAGCTCAGTGAAGGCGCTGAGCTTCCAAACCTTCGTGACGTGCTCTGGGAAACCGAAGACCTATTGACCACCGAAGTTTCGCAGCTTTCGAGCGAAGACCAGGCGCTGGTGCGAGCTGGGCTAGAAAAGATCGACGGCGTGATTGAGAACTTGTATGAGCGCGACTCGAAGCGCATCATCCACGCTGATATGCACGGTTGGAACCTAATGTGGCACGACGGCGAAGTGAGTGTTTTTGACTTTGATGACTGTGGCATCGGCCTGCCAATTCAAGATCTATACACCGCGTTGTACTACCTAGACACCCCAGAACAGGATGTTGCGCTGAAGTCAGGCTATGCCTCGCTTCGCCCGATTCCAGAGCACAGCGAATACGAGGCCAAAGCTCTGCTTCTGCAGAGAAGAATCATTTTGTTGAACTACCTGTTCGAAACCAGCACGCCTGAGCACCGCGAGATTCTGCCTAAGTACACGGTCGAGACCATGCGCCGAATCAACGAGTTTCTAGAAAATAGTTAGCCAGTCTTCCCAAAGCGCGAAGAAGATAATCACCACTGCAAGCACCTCGGTGGCGAGGCTAAACACCCATGATGAGCCAGACCAACGCATAAAGAATCCAAAGGTTCTAGTCGGCACTTCGATTACGCCTTCGGCGGCAGCCCATAAGAAGGTCGCCCAGAAGATTGAAATCATCGCGACCCAGGCCAGCATGCAGTAAGGGCAGAGCACTCCGAGCACAAAGGTGCTGGTGATGAAGAGGTAAATCACAAAAATGAAGCCGAGGGTTACGCCCACCATGAATAGGCGCCAGAACCACTTGGCGAATTTGGCTCCAGCCAAAATGGCTACACCGATTGCAATGGGTGCCACGAATGCGCCAAGACCGATGATTGGATTGGGGAATCCGAACATCGAAGCTTGAGCGCTTTTCATCACGGATGCGCAGCTGATGAATGGGTTCACATCACACGAGAGTGCCTCACCCGGATTGGTAAGCATGTGGATTCTTTCGATGACTAGCGAAAAAGCCGCGAACCAGCCGAGAATGCCGGCCCAGATCATCGTGATGGCAAACTTCTTGCCAGGCGATTCGATAGTTTCGATTCCACTTGCGTTGCTCATGGTTTCAAGTATCCCACTTGCTTGGGTGACTTTTGGGGGAGTAACTGTCATACTTGAAGCAAGTTGTTCTGGCCACACCAGAAACGACTAAAGGTTTATCGAGCGCGAACCACGCAATGTATAAGACCCATCGGGCAGCAGCTGGTTTTGAAATCCGACTCGAGTTTGAAGATTTAGTTATTCGCTGCGGCGGGTAACACGGAGATTTGAGCCAAGAGGCTGACGTGTGGCACAGCCCCAAGGCAGCTTGGAGTGCACCTTAAATGGTGGAGAAAAAAACTTACCTAGACGCAACTAACGCGCCTGAATCCAAACCGACTCGCTCACGCGCGAAGGCTACCGACAAGTCGGAGGCTCCTGCGCCAGCAGCTAAGCCTGCGTCTAAAACTTCGGCTAAACCCGAAGCCAAGAAGGCTCCGGCGCGAGCCGCTAAGTCCAAGAGCGAAAGTGCTGCGGCAGATACCACTGCTCCGGCCGAGTCAAATGACGCACCAAAGAAGTCTTCGGGTCGCTCACGCTCAAAGGCCAAAGCCACCGAGCCTTCGGTTGCCCCGCCGGTCGTGTCAGCGACATCCCTGCTCTTTCAAGCGCCAGATTTGCCAACCCCGGTCGTTGACCCGAAGCGTGGCAAAATCGTGGATGCTCCGTCCGATGGCGAGAGTCACCTTCGACGACGCAGCCGCCGTCGCGCCGGTGAAGAAGCCAACCTTGGCGATCTTCCAGAGAACGTAGTGGTGAAGGTTCGCACCCCGCGCGAACCGAAAGCTCCTAGTAACGAGCCACAGCGCGTAAAGGGCTCGACTCGTCTCGAAGCTAAGAAGCAGCGCCGCCGTGATGGCCGCGATGCAGGTCGCCGCCGCACTGTAATCACAGAGTCTGAATTCCTAGCCCGTCGCGAAGCAGTAGACCGCACCATGGTCGTGCGCTCTAAAGAGGGCAAGATTCAAATCGGTGTTCTCGAAGACAAGGTTTTGGTTGAGCACTACGTCGCTAAGGCGTCCGAGGCTTCACTGATTGGCAACGTTTATCTGGGCAAGGTGCAAAACGTACTTCCGAGCATGGAGGCAGCGTTCGTTGACATCGGCCGTGGCCGCAATGCCGTGCTCTACTCTGGCGAAGTTGACTGGGAGCTTGCCGAAACGGGCAACCAGCCCAAGCGCATCGAACTTGCTCTCAAATCTGGCGACACCGTTTTGGTGCAGGTCACCAAAGACCCAGTCGGCCAAAAGGGTGCTCGTCTAACTTCGCAGGTTTCGCTACCAGGTCGCTACTTGGTCTATGTGCCGAATGGCTCGATGAACGGAATCTCGCGCAAGCTTCCCGAAAGCGAACGCACTCGTCTCAAGAAGATTCTGAAAGAAGTCTTACCTGAAGACGCCGGTGTGATTGTTCGCACAGCATCCGAGGGCGCTACTGAAGAACAGTTGACCCTAGATGTTGCACGTTTGCAGAAGCAGTGGGAAGACCTGCAGGCTAAGGTTCAGAATTCACAAGCTCCGGTTTTGCTTCACAGCGAACCAGACCTGCTGATCAAAATCGTGCGCGATGTGTTCAACGAAGATTTCCAGAAAATGGTTATCTCCGGAGAAGACGCATCAGAGACCATCGAGGGTTACCTCGCCTCTGTTGCCCCAGATTTGCTGGAGCGCGTTGAGAAATACACAGGCAGCAAAGATGTATTCGACGAATTCCGCATCGGCGAACAAATTGCCAAGGCTCTAGATCGCAAGGTGTTCTTGCCTTCGGGTGGTTCGCTGGTAATCGACCGAACCGAAGCCATGACCGTGGTTGATGTGAACACCGGAAAGTTTGTTGGTTCGGGTGGAAACCTCGAAGAGACCGTCACCAAGAACAACCTCGAGGCAGCCGAAGAAATCGTTCGCCAGTTGCGTTTGCGTGACATCGGCGGAATCATCGTGGTTGACTTCATCGACATGGTGCTCGAATCAAACCGTGACCTAGTGCTTCGCCGTCTGATGGAATGCCTCTCGCGCGACCGCACCAAGCACCAGGTCGCCGAAGTTACCTCACTGGGTCTAGTTCAGATGACTCGAAAGAAGCTCGGTTTAGGACTACTCGAAACGTTCAGCGAAAATTGTGAAGTTTGCGCTGGCCGCGGCATCATCGTGAACAACGAACCACACATGCGAGCCAAGTCGTCGCACGAACAGCACTCACAGCCGAAGTCTGAAAACACGATCAGGCGCGGAAAGAACCAGAAGAAGCCTGAAGTGGCCAAGGTGGTAACACCTGAGCGTGCAATGGAAATCAATAACGTGGTCGCCCAGATCGCCGCATCCACTTTGAATAATCAAGACAATGCGTCAGAAAAAGCTTCTGTATCGGCAGCCAAAGCTGCTGAAAACTCATCCGAGACCGTTCTAGATTCGGTTTTAGGTGCGCTTCCGGAGCCGGCAGCACCGGGTCAGGGTCGCAAAAAGTCTCGACGGGTAACCACCGAGATGCTGAGCGGCGAAAATTCATCAGAAAACGCAGGCTAATTGGTTTGACCTTCGGGGCAGAAGCAAGGTAAACTCAATCCTTGTTGCTCGCCTTGATGGCTGAGCCCATTCAAGTCTTAATGAACAAAGGGTAGATCTGTGGTTTACGCAGTAGTCCGCGCAGGCGGTCGCCAAGAGAAAGTGTCGGTCGGCACAATCGTTACGCTCGACCGCATTGCCGGCGACGCTAACG
This sequence comes from Rhodoluna sp., assembly GCA_030832605.1. GTDB lineage: Bacteria > Actinomycetota > Actinomycetes > Actinomycetales > Microbacteriaceae > Rhodoluna. The sequence goes on from JAURIU010000002.1 coordinate 6,676, forward strand.
GCAAAATTCAGCTCCCAGCCGTATTGCTGGTTGACGGTGACAAAGTCACCACCGACGCCAAGGCTCTAGCCAAGGTTCAGGTAACCGCCGAGATCCTCGGCGACCTTCGCGGTCCTAAGATCGTGATCCAGAAGTACAAGAACAAGACCGGTTACAAGAAGCGTCAGGGTCACAGACAAGACCTAACCCGCGTCAAGGTCACCGAGATCAAGTAAAGGACTGACGAAAAATGGCATCCAAAAAAGGTGTTAGCTCCACTAGAAACGGCCGCGACTCAAACGCACAGCGCCTAGGCGTAAAGCGTTACGCAGGTCAGGTCGTAAACGCTGGTGAAATTATCGTTCGTCAGCGTGGAACTCACTTCCACCCCGGCGCAAACGTTGGCAAAGGCAAAGACGACACTCTGTTCGCACTTGCTGCCGGCGTTGTTGCCTTTGGTACTAAGGGTGGCCGTCGCGTTGTCAACATCGTAGAGGCAGCCTAGAGCGTCAAAAGTTTTTGCGGAAGGCGAGCCTAGCGGCTCGCCTTCTGTTGTTTCATCACTACTAAATCGGAGGTCGTCATGGTCACATTTGTTGATCAAGTGACACTTCACGTTCGCGCGGGCGACGGAGGAGACGGTTGTGTCTCTGTGCACCGCGAAAAATTCAAACCACTAGGTGGCCCAGATGGCGCCGACGGTGGCAAGGGTGGTTCAATCAGCCTGATTGCAGACCCTTCGGTAACCACCCTTCTCGATTATCACTTCCGCCCTCATCGTGCCGGTGGCGACGGTGGCGACGGTGCCGGTGACTACAGAAACGGTCACCACGGTGAAGACCTAGTGCTTCCGGTGCCGGTTGGAACAGTAGTGAAGGATGCTCGCGGAAAGTTCATCGCCGATCTCGACGAGCCCGGTCTAGAGCTAGTCATCGGTGAAGGTGGCCAAGGAGGCCTTGGAAACGCCGCTCTTGCGTCAACCAAACGTAAGGCACCTGGTTTTGCACTGCTAGGCGTGCCAGGATGGCGCGGCGAGATAATTCTCGAGCTCAAGACCGTTGCCGACGTTGCTTTGGTCGGCTACCCAAGCGCGGGAAAATCGAGCCTTATCGCCGCTATGTCGGCCGCTCGTCCAAAAATTGCCGATTATCCGTTCACCACTCTTCACCCAAACCTCGGCGTGGTTCAGGGTGGCGACACCACCTACACAATCGCTGACGTACCAGGACTAATCGAAGGCGCATCAAAGGGTAAGGGGCTTGGCCTCGAGTTCTTGCGTCACGTTGAACGCTGTGCTGCGCTTCTGCATGTGCTCGACTGCGCAACGCTTGAGACCGATCGAAACCCGATCAGCGACTTAGAAATCATTTTGAACGAGCTAAAGGCCTATGAGGTACCTGAAGGTCAGGTACCACTTCTTGAGCGCCCACAGTTGATCGCATTGAACAAGTGCGACCTTCCTGATGGTCAAGAGATGGCCTCATTCGTTCGACCAGAGCTCGAAGCCCGCGGCTACAAAGTTTTCGAAGTGTCCGCGGCTTCACGTGCTGGCCTTCGTGAGCTCAACTTTGCGCTTGCCGCCTTGGTCGAGGATGCTCGTGATGCAAAGGCCGCCGAACCAGTGAAGCAACGAATCACTCTGATGCAGCAAAAGCGAGACGAGGGTAAGTACTCGATTCATCGTGAGATGTGGGGCGACGATGAAGTTTTCAGAATCATCGGCGCGAAACCAGAGCGTTGGGTTGCTCAAACTCAGTTCTCGAACGAAGAGGCAGTTGGCTACCTAGCCGACCGTTTGGCCAAGCTAGGTATCGAAGACGAACTTTTCAAAGCTGGCGCTGTAGCCGGCTCTACCGTTGTTATCGGTCCAGGCGCTGGCGTGCTCTTCGACTGGGAGCCAACCATTTCGAGCGCTGCAGAACTCATTGCCGGTCCGCGAGGTACCGATGCCCGTTTCGATCTCAGAGAACGTCGCACCACCACACAGCGACGTGAAGAATACAAAGCGCGCATGGACGCCAAGACAGCAGCGCGTGCCGAGCTTGAACGCGAGGGTAAGTCAGGCATTTGGAATGCTGCCGATAACCTTGATAATGACGAAGTTCGAGAAGACGACAAAGAGAGCTAATCGTGGCCGTGCATGACCGAAGCGAGATTTTGACCGCAAAAAGAATTGTGGTCAAGGTTGGTTCGTCTTCGATTAGCGGCGAAAACGCCGGGCAGCTCGGCACTCTGGTGGCCACTCTAGCTAAGGTTCACGGTCGTGGCACTCAGGTTGTTTTGGTTTCGTCTGGCGCAATCGCCACCGGCATGCCACTTCTGCACATGGATGCCAAACCTGCTGATTTGCCAACCTCTCAAGCCCTCGCCGCTGTTGGCCAAAGCCGACTCATCACTCGTTACCAACAGGTTCTCGAGCAGTTTGGCATCATTGCCGGTCAAGTTCTTCTGACCGCTGACGACCTAGAGGGCATCCTCACCAGAGCCAATGCAAAAAATGCCATGAACCGCTTGCTCGAACTCGGCGTTCTTCCAATCGTGAACGAGAACGACACCGTAGCTACTGCCGAGATCCGCTTTGGTGACAACGACCGTTTGGCAGCTTTGGTAGCAGAACTGCTGCAAGCCGACATCCTAGTTTTATTGAGCGACGTGGATGCTCTCTACACCGCACCGCCAACCGAACCAGGCGCAACCCGCGTCGTGACAGTCGCGGCTAACGATGACCTTGAAAACGTGAAAATCGGCGGTAGTAGCTCTACCGTTGGAACAGGTGGAGCAGAGACCAAGGTTTCGGCAGCCAAACTTGCCAACGCCTCGGGTATTCCTGTGCTGCTTACCAGCACGGCTAATGTTTCGGTTGCCCTCGAAGGGCAAGACGTTGGTACTTGGTTTGAACCGGTTAGGGCAGGGGAGTAATGAGCGCTTTAGACAAGATTCGTCTAGCCAAGCAGGCTTCTGGTGCGCTGGCTCAGGCCAACACGCTACAGAAAAACGCTGCACTCGAAGCCATCGCCGTCGCACTCGAGGCCAACACCGCCGCGATTATCGAAGCAAACAATCTAGACATCGAGGCGGGGGTTGCCAGTGGGCTCTCAGTGGGCCTGCAAGACCGCCTGACACTCAACGAACAGCGGATCAGTGCTCTTGCGCAGGCCGTTCGTTCCATCGCCACACTGCCCGACCCAATCGGTAACGTTGCCAAGGGTATGACGCTCCCAAACGGCCTAAAACTCACTCAGGTTGCCGTGCCATTCGGGGTAGTTGGCGCAATCTACGAAGCCAGACCGAACGTCACCATCGACATTGCCGCCTTGGCCCTAAAGGCTGGCAACGCAAGCGTGCTTAGAGGCGGTTCGGCTGCTGAGAACACCAACCTCTTGCTGGTCAAGATTCTTCAGCAGGCCATCGGCTCGGTTGGATTGCCTTCTGACAGCGTTCAAACCGTAGATGACTTTGGCAGGGCCGGCGCGGTTGAGATGATGCAGGCGCGTGGCTTGGTTGACGTGCTGATTCCTCGAGGCAGCGCAAGCCTAATCAAGGCCGTCGTCGAAGAGTCAAAAGTGCCAGTAATCGAAACCGGTGATGGCGTCGTTCACATTTTCATTGATGAATCGGCACGTCTCGACTGGTCGGTTGAGATTGTTCACAACTCAAAGGTTCAGCGTCCTTCTGTCTGCAATGCCCTCGAAACGCTTTTGATTCATGAAGCAGCTTTCGATCGCATTACCAAAGCCATTTTCGACAAACTGAGCGCTTCGGGTGTCACCATCCACGGAGACGAGCGTGTCTGCGCTGCTTGGCCCGACGCTATTGCCGCGACAGAGGCTGATTGGTCGGCCGAGTATTACTCGCTAGACCTAGCCGTTCGGGTTGTTGCTGACCTAGATGAAGCGCTAAGCCACATTGCAAAGTATTCGACCCACCACACCGAATCGATCATTACCGAAGAAGTTGCAAACGCTGAGCGTTTCTTGGCGGAGGTCGATTCAGCCGTGGTCATGGTCAACGCAGCAACCCGCTTTACCGACGGCGGAGAATTTGGATTTGGTGCCGAAGTGGGCATCTCTACACAAAAACTTCACGCTCGCGGACCAATGGGGCTCGCCGAGCTGACCAGCACCAAGTGGCTGGTTCGTGGCTCTGGCCAGACCCGTGTCTAGGCTATTCTTGAACAGTTGTAAGGAGAACAATGTCTTTCTTGGCTAACGCGACCGAAGAGCACGGCGAGCACGCTGTAACGCTGCTCGACACAATGCCATATTTTTTGGTGGCGATGGGTGTCTTTCTACTTTTGGCATGGGTGACCTGGTCATACCGTGATGTGGCAAACCGTCACGACCACAAGAGCAAAGACTCTAAGGGACACCACTAAACCGCATTCGCGGAGCATTCATGACCAAGGTGCGTTTGGGAGTGATGGGTGGAACGTTCGACCCTATTCACAATGGGCACCTCGTGGCAGCATCCGAGGCGGCAGCGGCTTTCAATCTCTCTGAAGTCATCTTCGTGCCGACCGGTGAACCTTGGCAGAAATCTCGCAAGGTAACCAAATCTGAAGACCGCTATTTGATGACTGTGGTTGCCACTGCATCAAACCCACGATTCAAGGTGAGCCGAGTCGACATAGATCGCGCTGGCCCAACCTACACAATCGACACTTTGCTAGAGATACACGCACTTCACCCAGACGCTGATCTCTACTTCATAACCGGTGCCGACGCCATCGCTCAAATTCTTTCTTGGCGCGACGTTGATAAAATCTGGGGCCTAGCCCACTTTGTTGCGGTGAGCCGACCAGGTCACCAAATGAAGCTGCCCGAGCATCCAGAGGGTGCTATTTCTGTTCTTGAGATTCCCGCTTTGGCCATCTCGAGCACCGACATTAGGCAACGGGTTAGTGCCGCCAAGCCGGTTTGGTATCTCGTGCCAGATGGCGTGGTGCAGTACATCGCCAAGCACCAGCTCTATGTGGGGGAGAACCATGGCTAACGAAGTCGTTCCATACCCCTCGTACTCGCAAAAAGCGGCCTACCCGGTTTCGCACAAATCTCCCGCCGCAGTGGTCGAGGTTGAGGCTGAGGCAGTTACGCCTGAAGAGCAGACTCCCAAATTCTTTCCGCTCGTTCCCGTCGGTTCTGCCGCAGTGACAGACACGGATGCTCCGACCGAGGACCAGACTCAAGCCGAACCAGAACAGCTCGCCGAGGAATTGCCTGAGGCGATAGTTGAGCTGGAGGTAGAGGTTGGGCAGGATTCAGAGGTCGAGCCTGAGCCTGTGGTCGAGCCTGAGCTTGTGGTCGAGCCTGAGCTTGTGGCCGAGCCTGAGCCGGTCGCAGAACTATCACCCTTCCAGATTTCGGGATCGCTCGTTCTTGAGCCGCAAACCAACTCGATTGTGATCACTCAGGTTCCAGATGCTCTTTTGGCTGGCTCGATTGTGACCGAAACCGGAGAGATTCTTACCACTGGAGCGATTGACATCATTACTCCTCCGGCTACCGGTGAGATTGAGATCATTCCGGATTCTCCCGACGCCGACTCTGCCGATGCCATTGATTCGGCAACCGAGTACGTTTCTTCGGTTGCACCGATCAGGTCTTCTGGGGTTATGAACTCTAAGGCAAAGATCGGCGTGCTTCCTGGCAAGCTGCGAAAGTCGATGGAGCATGTGGTTCTAGCAACCACTCTTGCGGTATCGATTATCACCATCTCTTCACTTTTGGCACTTGCCTACATGTTCGGCATCTTACGATAGATGTAATGACTGCAACTAAACAGGCCGTGGCCGCCACTCAAATCGCCGCAAATGCTGCTCTAGATAAACTCGCTGAAAATGTCGTCGCTCTCGACGTCAGCAACAACTTAGCCCTCACCGATGTTTTTCTTCTGGTGAGTGGGCGCAGTGAGCGCCAAGTAGCCGCAATCTCAGACTCGGTTGAAGAGAAAATGCTCGAAGCGGGCTACAAGACTCTTAGGCGAGAAGGCAAAACTCTCGCTCGTTGGATTCTGCTCGACTTCGGAGACGTCATCGTTCATGTGATGCACGAAGAAGACCGAGTCTTCTATTCTCTAGAGCGCCTCTGGAACGACAGCCCTATCGTAAAGTTAGACGCTGCAACGGCTGCAAAACTGTAGTAATCTAAACAAGTTGTCATCCTGGCAACTCGGGCCTGTGGCGCAGCTGGTAGCGCACCTGCATGGCATGCAGGGGGTCAGGGGTTCAAATCCCCTCAGGTCCACAAATGAAAAAGGAACTCCTCACGGAGTTCCTTTTTTTGTTTAAACGAGCCAATTCAGCCACCTTGGTCGATCATGAATGAAGCCAAAAAACCAACGGGTTCTGGCAAGCGCGGCATCAAACCTATACTGCTCTTATGACCACAAGCTATCGCGGCTACACCTTTGAACAAGTCGCTAAGACCATTGACCACTCGGTTCTAAAGCCAGACGCAACCAAGAACGACATCATCGCCGCTTGCTCGTTGGCCGCCAAGTATCACGTCGCCACCGTCTGCATTAGGCCCATGGATGTTGCCCTCGCGGCATCCCTCCTGGCCAACACCGACGTTGGCGTGGCTACCGTAATCGGTTTTCCGCATGGCACCACCACCACCGCAACCAAGGTTTTTGAAGCCGTTGAAGCTATTCGAAACGGTGCAACCGAACTAGACATGGTGCTCAACGTTTCGGCGTTAATCTCTGGCGATTACCAGTTGGTTGAGGAGGACATCCGCGCTGTTGTTTTAGCGGCTAAAGGACAACTCGAAACCGCCAGCATCAAGGTGATTTTTGAAACTGCGTTGCTCACCCCAGAGTTGATCGTGAAGGCATGTGAGCTTTCTGAAAAGGCACGCGCCGACTATGTGAAAACTTCGACCGGATTCGCAAGCGAAGGCGCCACTATCGAAAACGTGCGTCTGATGAAAGCGACCGTGGGAGACCGCATGAAGGTCAAGTCTTCGGGCGGAGTGCGCACGTTGGATCAACTCATCGACTTCATGAACGAAGGGGTTACTCGTTCGGGTTGCTCGGCAACCGAGGCCGTGCTCTCGGAGTTTTTGGCGAACGCTCGCTAGCTCCAAGCGCGTTATCGCGTCTGGCTGTTCTTCACAGCGGTTTTTCAGGTTCTTGCTTAGACTAAAAACTATGAGTAACTCACACAACCCAGTATTCAACCGCGTGCTTAAGGCGCCGACCGTAAACCAAGAGGCCGTTGACGCTCAGTTTGAGCAAATCACCAGTGGCAACAAGATGACCTTTGAAGGCACCTCGGTAAAAATCGCAGGTCTTTTCATCGTTCTTTTGGCAGCTGCTGGAGCAACTTGGCTTTTCGCTCCTATCGAAACTCAAATCGCTCTGCTGCTTCCGGCAGCGTTGGTCGGTTTCGGTCTAGCCCTTTGGCTTACCTTTAGCCGCAAAATCAACCCGGTTGGCGTTGTCGTCTATGCCGCAGTTGAGGGCGTTTTCTTGGGTGGACTCTCGAGCCTGTTCGAGCAAATGTACCCAGGCATCGTCTACACCGCAGTGATGGCTACTTTGGTCACCGCTGGTGGAATGTTTGCCGCTTACTACTTTGGGCTAATCAAGGTGGATGCTCGCTTCACCCGCATCATGTTCGCATCGCTCATCGGCTATGGCCTTTTCGCTCTGGTTAACTTCGGTTTCTCGATGTTCACCGGTGGTTCGATGAATGCATACGGAACCGAATGGGGCTGGGCGATTGCTCTAGTTGGTGTCGGTCTTGCAGCATTCACTTTGAACCTTGACTTCGAAGACATCAAGCAGGGCGTGGCTAAAGGCCTACCAGCCGAATACGAGTGGCGTGCGGCCTTTGGTCTTACCGTGACTCTGATCTGGCTTTACGTCGAGATTCTTCGACTACTTTCGATTCTGCGCCGCGACTAATCCTCGCTGCAGTTTGGTCAAGAGGCATCCGCGAAGGCGGGTGCCTCTTTGCTTTGCTGCTGCGATTGCCAGTTGGCCCAGAGTGCTTTTAGATCCCACGCGTTTTCTGCCATGAGTGACACCCCGCGAACTCCGGTTCGACGGGTTTTCGCCGAGATCAGCAGCAACTTGGTGTTGAAGAGAGTCGAAGCGCAGCGCTGCTGGGCTTCGTCGAAGAACGTTGAGTCAGAGCATCCGTGCCCGTCGTCGAGGGTGATGAACACCACTCGTTTGCCCGAGCGCATCGGTGGAGTTTGGGTGGCCACTCGCACCCCGGCCACCAACACCTCGGTCTTGCTGCGCAGGTGAACCAACTCGTCTGAACGGGTGACTCCCATTGCGTCTAGCATCGGTCGGTATTTATCGAGGATGTGCCCCGAGATGTCCATCTTGAGAATGGCTAACTCGGCCGCCACGCGATCTTCTGTAGATATTTCGGCGTTTCCGGTAGGCATTCGTTCGGTGACGGTGAAATCGAGCATCGGCTGGTTTGGGTCGAGGGTTGGGCGCTTGACCACCGAGTTGAGCTCGCGAACTCGCATGACTATGTCGCCACGGGTGTGGCTATCGACATTGGCCAGTTGGTCTAGCGCGCCAATGGTGGCTAAACGCTCTAGGGTTCGACGGCTTGGCTTGGCTCGCAGGTAGAAATCGGCTACGTCGGTGTAGGGCTGATGCTCTATGACGCGCTTTATCTCTGCCTCACTAACTCCCTGAATTTCGGTCAGCGCCATTCGAATGCCGAACGCTGGCTCATTCGGGTCTGTGGTTACCCGAGGTGCCGGTTGCACCAGGTATTCGTCGGTTGATTGATTCACATCGAGCGGAAGTAGGCGAACACCCAAACGCCTGGCTTCGGCGAGTAGCAAACGTCTCGGATACATTCCCGGGTCGTGGGTGAACAGTCCGGCCATGAACTCGGTGGGGTAGTGAGTTTTGAGCCAGGCGCTTTGGTAGGTGGGCATCGCGAATGCTGCTCCGTGAGCTTTGCAGAAGCCGAACGATCCAAACCCCTCGAGCGTCGCCCAAACCTTGTCGATGGTTTCTTGGGTGTAGCCCTTCTCTCTGGCCTTTTGTTTGAAGAACGTTGCTACCTGCGGCGCAAGCCTAGGGTTTTCGAGGTTTCTTCTGAACTCATCGGCCTTGGCCAAACCGCATCCGGTCATCACATTGAAAATGCGCAACACGTGCTCGTGAAAAATCACCACTCCGTATGTCTCTCGAAGAATGGGCTCGAGATCTGGGTGTAGGTATTCGGGAGTAGCGAACCCGTGTCGGCCATCTAGGTATGGCGCAATCATGTTGCCCTTCATCGGGCCCGGTCGAAACAGCGAGATTTGAATGGTCAGGTCGTTGAACTCGGTGGGCTGATGTTTGCCGGTTAGTTCGCGTTGGCCGGGGCTTTCGATTTGAAAAATGCCCAAGGTGTTGGTGGTTCGAATCTGCTTGAAGGTTTCTGCGTCGTCCCGGGGTATCTCGTCTAGTTCGAGTTTTTCTCCTTTCACTCGCTCGAGTTCTCGAACCGCATAGGCCATCGCGCTCTGCATGCGAACACCCAGAACGTCGAGTTTCAGAAAGCCCATGGGGTCCATGTCGTCTTTGTCGAACTGACTCATCGGCAGCCCCATGCCGCTGGTTTCTACCGGGGTCAGATTGAGTAGCGTTGCGTCGCCTAGAATCACACCGCACGGATGCATCGAGATATGTCTAGGCAATCGATCGAGCCGCTCGGTGATATCGACCAGCAGGTTCATTTGGCGGTCGCTTTCGACCGATTGGGCGAGTGCGGCCAGTTCGGGTTTGGTCCCCAGCGCGTTTCTGAAAGTTCTTGCACTAAACCGCCACATGTTTTTGGCGATGTCATCGATTTGGTCTTCGTCTAAGCCGAGAGCCAGCCCTGAGTCTCGCATAGCCCCTCGGCCGCGATAGGTGCTTTGCATCGAGAGCAAGGTCACTCTGTTGCTGCCGTAGCGTTTGAAAATCTCTCGATAAATGTCGTGCCGCCTGGCCGATTCAACATCGATGTCGATATCTGGCAGGCTGCTGCGCTCGGTGCTCAAGAATCGCTCAAAAAGCAGCTCGTGCTCTATCGGGTCAACCCCGCTGATGCCCAGCAGGTAGTTGGTAAGCGAGCCAGCACCCGAACCTCGCGCCGCAATTCGTATCTTCATGTCGCGAATCATTTGGGTCACGTCGGCAACGGTGAGAAAGTAAGTGGCAAATCCGAGGCGGTTGATGGTGATCAGTTCTTGGCTTAGTCGGTGTCGAATCGAAGCAAGCTGATTATCGGATGCACGTGGGTAACGCCACTCAATCGCACCGTTTGCCTTTTGCCAAAGCACTTCGAAAGGGTTGCCATCGATTCCGAGGGTGCTCTTCTCTGGGGTTTTTGGCTTGCCCCAGCCGCAATCGTTCGGTGGGTTTAGGCGAGCATGGTCGGCCAGTGTCATCGTGGTTTCGATCAGGCTCTTGGCGCGTGCCTGATCTTGGGTTATTTCGATTGCCAGCGCTCGCATTTTGCTGGCCGGTTTGAGCCAGGCTTGGGCGTTGGGTTGCGGTGTAAACATTCCGAGCGGTTCGAGATGCCTAGCAGCGTCGAGCACATCGGCTGTAAGGGCGTCGTCTGGTTCGAGATAGCGAACGGCGTTGGTGAGAACCGTGGGGATTCCCATCGAATCGGCCAGCTGTAGCAATCGGTTCGCCTGCAGGTTGCAAAACGGTGAACCCGGTTCGGTTAGGTGACTGGTGATTTCTACGACAAGAGCCCGAGTCGAGATGAAAGCTTTTCGCCAGTTTTTGAGGCGTTCGGCTGTGAGGGTGCGATCGCCGGCTAAGGCAGCTTCGCCCACGTCGCTGTTGTTACCGACTAACACGCTGACCAAAGCGACTCCATCACGCACAGCTAATCGAGCAAGCTCGCTCCGCTTGATTGCCGGGTTTTGTTGCTTACGCGTTTTCTGATGAGCGGTTGAGACTATGGCGCAGAGCGCAGACCAACCCAAGCCGCCATCGTGACCGTGTGCGAGCACCACCACACGGCCGAGCGACATACCGGCGTCATCGACCGCTTCAAGATCAACGCCAACTATCGGCGAAATGCCCATCTTGAGACACGCGCCAATGTGCTTCACCGCGCCGTAAAGACCATCTCGGTCGGTAATCGCCAGGGCGCTCTCACCTCTCGAAGCGGCGGCCTCGACCATGATTTCGGGGCGTGTGACCCCGTAGTGCCCCGAAAACGCTGAAGCCACATGCAGGTGAATGAATTCACTCATGATCGCTCAACCAGCCCCTCTTTGCGCTCTATTCGAAAACTCGCACCAGCCGCCAAATGCCGTCTGAGGTGTTGTGAATTAGTTCGAACTGGCTCTTTGCTTTGGTCACCCCAGAAGCTAAGAGTCGCCACATTTCTACTTCGAGCACTCCGGCACCGATGCCGCGCTGAACCCTGGCCGCTTCGTTCCACCATTCACGCCGAGCAAACCAGCGAATCGGGGGAGCAGAAACAAGAAAACTCTCGTTACGCCAAGAAAAACCAATCGGCTGACCATTTTTGTCGACTGCTACGGTGACGATCTCGTCTACCCTGAGCATTTTGAAACCTCTTTCTATTCGAAAATCTGTTCGAATAACAAGAGTGTATGAACCCCCTCGGACATATCAAATTGACTACGGCGTGTCGGCCTGAAATGGGCGATTAAAGTGCAGAAATCAGGCTTGGCTCGTTTACTCGAACCTTGCCGACCTCGCTTGAAACCTTGTGGAAAAGTGCCTCGGCGGCTACTTCGTCAGAACCGGCGGCAATCGCATCCAAGAGGTCTTGATCGCCTTCAATGTGCGGGTCGATCCATGCTTCGAAGGTTTCAGGGGTGAGCAAAAGCGGGTTTCGGTCGTGAATGTGCGAAAGCTCAGGCGCGCTGTCTTTGGTTAGCGTAGTGGCCGAAAGTAGCCACCTGGTCGGGTCATTGGCCGCCTTAGACGGGTCTAGCCACCACTCGTATAGCCCGGCGAGAGCAAAAACCCCGTCGTCGCCCGCGTGAATGTAAAAAGGCTGCTTCGAGCCATCGGCCAGCACCTGCCATTCGTAGTAGCCCGAAGCAGGAATCACGCAGCGCCGGCGCACCACCGATTCTTTGAACGATGGCTTCTCGAGAATCGTCTCGATGCGACCGTTGATCAGGGGAGCACCGTCGATCGCCTTTGCCCAACGCGGCACCAGCCCCCACCTAGCGGCATGAAATTCGCGGTTGAGCTCGCCAACCGGCGCCCCGGCCTCGTCTTTCTCAAAAGAACGGTCAACCAAGATGGCGATGTTCTGGGTCGGGGCAACGTTGTATGAAATGCCAGGCATCTCGCCAACAACCTCGTCTGCCTCAAAAATCGTGAGCAGTTCGCCAACCGTTCTGGCAACTACGAAACGTCCGCACATAAAGACTCCCGAATCAGTCGATGCTCGCGCTGAGCAATCTCAAGCGCTTTCTAAAGGTTTCGGCATGCACGGGTGCTGCGGGGCCGCTCGGTAGAGCATCCCAGCCGGTAACCACACGGATGCCCTGCAAAGAGCTCAGCACCCAAATCTCTAACCCGTCCAGGTCGGCTGGTTTTGCCAATTCGGTTTGCGTGGCGTAGCCGGCTTGGCTCGCCAGTGCAAAAACTTCGTTTCTGGTGATCGACTCAAGCCAGGGCACCTCATCGCCAGGGGCGCACAGCACATCGCCGCGCCACCAAACCAGAGACGAGAGCGCGCACTCGCTAATGAACCCCTCAGAGGTCAGCAAAACGGCCTCATCAGCCCCGTGCAGGTTGGCACGGCGGCGCAGTTGCTGACCAAGGCTGAGGTCTGGGCCTTTGATTGTTGGCCTGACTCTTGGGTCGGGTTCGTCGAGGGTCCAGAGCGTAACCGTTGGTGTTGTTTCTGGTGCGCTTCGAAGCCTAAGTCTGAGATGGCTGTCGGTGTTTTCGTCTACGTGATACTCGATTCGGGGAAACCATCGACCGGTTCGGGGTAAGAGTTTTCGAACCTGCTCTAGAAAGTCATCTAGCAAGTAGGCGTGATCTGGGGCGACCTGATCAATTGCTTTTCTGAACCGAGCCTCGTGATCGGCAAGGCTTCTAACTCGACCTTCGTCAACCAACCATGAGTCGGCGGCGGCCAAACTGACGTCTGGGTTATCGTCTACCTCGATCAAAACGAGTTGACCGTTTCGATAGCAGTAGAAATCAGCGTCCAGCTGCATCGGTCACCTCCCGTTTCGCGCTTAGTGTCTAATCTATAAGTTGTTGGCGGTCGCAAAATGCACCGAGGTCAAGACGAGGAACGATGAAGCTCTATACGCACGTGCTAGAGGGATGGGTGCATCCCTCAGATGTGTTTATCGCGCTTCACGGCGGCGACTCAAACGCCTTTTGGTTAGACCGAGAATTCAACCTTGACAACCGCTTTTCGGTAATCGGTGGCGCTTCAGAGTTGCACACCGAACTGGAAAGAACCGAGCTGGCGGCGGTTCTGAGTGGCTTGGAGTTTGAGGACCATGCTGCGCTTCCGTTTGATTTTCGCCCCGGCTTGGTTGGCGTGCTCGGCTACGAAAGTGACCAAGATGCGTGGATGCTCGTTGACCGCGCTCTGGTGTTCGATCACGATCGTCGACACATCCATTTCATTGGGGCTTTCGACGATGACGCCGAGTTCGAGCACTTTCTAAACGCGGCTCTGCTTCGATTGGCCCTGGTTGGCGGGGAGCAGGCGGCCTATCGACTTCGACACACCGGTGGTCGTTCGACCAACAGCACGCTCAGACATTCGGCAGGTACTTATCTGGCTCTGATCGAGCGGGCTCAGCACTTCATCAGCCTCGGCGATGTTTATCAGCTGTGTCTAACCAACCAGATTTCGATTGACACCACACTCGATCCTTTACTCACCTATCTGCGGCTCAGGGAGCACAACCCTGCGCCTTACGCGGCATTCTTGCGTCTCGGTTCGCGGTCGGTTGTTTGCGCTTCACCAGAGCAGTTCTTGCTCGCTCACGTTGATGGCACGGTTTCGACCAAGCCGATCAAGGGCACCAGGCCAAGAGGTTCGAGCGATGCCGAAGACCGCGCTATTGCTTTTGACCTGCGCGCCGATCAAAAAGAGCGCGCCGAGAACCTGATGATTGTCGACCTGATGAGAAATGACCTTGGTCGGGTTTGCGAAGTTGGCTCGGTGGACGTGCCGAAGTTGTTTGAAATCGAAACCTACGCAACCGTGCATCAGCTGGTAAGCACCGTGGTCGGTAAGCTGCTTCCCGAAGCATCCGTGTTCGATGCCGTTGAATCGGCTTTTCCGGGTGGCTCGATGACGGGTGCTCCAAAATTGCGCGCCATCGAGATTATTGGTGAGCTCGAAGCAGGCCCGCGTGGGGTTTACAGCGGGGCAGTAGGTTTCATCGCAAGCAATGGGGCGGCGGAACTCGGAATGACCATTCGAACCATTGTTTTTGAAAACGGGCGCGCTACCATCGGCGTGGGTGGTGGTATCACCATCGACTCGGTGCCCGAAGCCGAGCTCGAAGAGACCAAATTGAAGGCAAAGGCGCTACTGCTTGCTCTCGGTGCCGAAGACCCTTGGCTGGTAACCTAGTAACCACGCCATTTCTAGGCGGGCATCACACGAAAAAGCGAGCAAATGCAAGAGCAAAACACGTCTGAAAACGAATACGACATCGTCGCTATTCAAGACAAATGGCTACCTATTTGGGATGACATCAAGCCATTCAACTCTGGCCTCGCCGACGACACCCGCCCGACCAAATACGTTCTCGACATGTTTCCTTACCCATCGGGCGATCTGCACATGGGGCATGCCGAGGCTTATGCACTTGGTGACGTCATCTCTCGCTACTGGGCGCAAAAGGGTTTCAACGTTCTTCACCCAATCGGCTGGGATGCCTTCGGCCTACCGGCAGAAAACGCGGCCATCAAGCGTGGCCTCGACCCACGCGGCTGGACCTACGAAAACATCGAGCAGCAAAAGTCTTCGATGCGTCGTTACGCCTGTTCTTTCGACTGGGACCGCGTGCTTCAAACCTGCGACCCGATTTATTACCGCTGGAACCAGTGGCTGTTTCTTGAGTTCTACAAGCGTGGCCTGGCCTACCGCAAGAACTCGAACGTCAACTGGTGCCCTTCATGCCAGACGGTTTTGGCGAACGAGCAGGTTGTTCAGGGCCTTTGCGAACGTTGCGACAGTGTAGTTACCAAGAAGGCTCTTACTCAGTGGTACTTCAAGGTCACCGAGTACGCCGACCGCCTGCTAGACGACCTAGACACCCTCGAGGGCAACTGGCCTTCAAAGGTGCTAACAATGCAGCGCAACTGGATCGGTCGCTCGCACGGTGCCGAAGTTGACTTCGAAATCGAAGGTCGCACCGAACCGGTTACCGTTTTCACCACTCGACCTGACACTCTGTTCGGTGCAACCTTTATGGTTGTCGCGCCAGACAGCGACTTGGCTGCCGAATTGGCTTCGGGTTCAACCCCAGAGGTTCGAATGGCTTTCCAGGCTTACCTAGACGACGTCAAAAAATCTAACGACATCGACCGACTTGCCACCGACCGTGAAAAGACCGGCGTTTTTCTAGACCGATTCGCGATCAACCCGGTCAACGGCGAGCGTCTGCCAATCTGGGCTGCCGACTACGTACTTTCTGACTACGGAACCGGCGCAATCATGGCTGTTCCGGCCCACGATGACCGTGACATGGCTTTCGCAGTCAAATTCGAATTGGATGTTCGCACCGTGGTCGACACCGGCGAAGACGACCCCTCGGTAACCAAGGTTGCCACCACATCCGAAGGCGTTTTGGTCAACTCGGGTGAATTCAACGGCCTGCCTAAGGCCGACGCCATCAAGGCCATTACCGAGTACCTCGAAATCTCGGGCAAAGCGAAGCTCGCTAAAAACTTCAGACTTCGCGACTGGTTGATTTCGCGCCAGCGTTACTGGGGCACTCCGATTCCAATCATCCACTGTGATGATTGTGGCGAGGTGCCTGTTCCGGCTGACCAGTTGCCAGTCGAACTTCCATCTGCTGCTGGGCTGGATCTCAAGCCAAAGGGTTCGTCTCCGCTAGGTGCTGCCGAAGATTGGGTCAATGTTGCTTGCCCTAAGTGTGGAGCCGCCGCGAAGCGTGATTCAGACACCATGGACACCTTCGTCGATTCATCCTGGTATTTCCTACGTTTCTTGTCGCCGAACAGCGAAGAAGTGCCTTTCCCTAAAGAAGAGGCGGCTCGCTGGGCACCGGTCGATCAGTATGTCGGCGGAGTAACCCACGCGATTTTGCACCTGCTTTACGCACGCTTTTTCACCAAGGCGCTGCACGACATGGGAATGATTAATTTCGAAGAGCCATTCACCAGATTGCTAAACCAGGGCATGGTTTTGATGAACGGTTCGGCTATGTCGAAATCACGCGGCAACCTAGTTGCACTTAGCGACCAGCTAGACGAGCACGGCGTTGACGCCATTCGTTTGACCATGGCTTTCGCTGGTCCACCAGAAGATGACATCGACTGGGCGGATGTTTCGCCATCAGGTTCGGCAAAATTCTTGGCCCGCGCCTGGAGAACCGCCAATGATGTTCGAAGCGAAGTTGGTGTTGATTTCGCAAAGGGTGATGCCACCCTGCGCAAGGCTACCCACTCGTTCCTTCGCGATTTTGGACCACTAATCGAAAACTTCAAATTCAACGTTGGCGTGGCCAAGGTTATGGAGTTGGTCAACGCGCTTCGCAAGACCATCGATGGAGCAGCTGGGCCAACCGACCCTGCCGTGCGTGAGGCCGCCGAGGTCGTTGCCAAAGCGCTATCGCTCTTCTCGCCTTACACCGCTGAAGACATGTGGAGCAAACTCGGTCATCAAGCGCCAGTGGCATTGGCCGGACTGCCTGAGGCAGATTTGTCACTCGTTGTTGAGAGTTCGATCGTTGCCGTGGTTCAGGTTGACGGCAAGGTTCGTGACAAGTTCGAGGTAGCCACCAACATCTCGGCAGACGCACTTCGTGAATTGGCTATGGGTTCAGACGCGGTCAAGCGCTCCATCGGTGATCGCGAGATCGCCGCAGTAATCGTTCGCGAACCAAAACTGGTCAACATCGCTACCAAGTAGTCGTTTTCCACAGTTATCCGACCCTTCGGTTTCGCGCCCGCCCGATGCCTTAGTTTCGCCATGTGAATCGAATTCGAGAGTTTCTATCGAAGGCTAAAGCTGGCGACAAAGCATCTCGCATCGCGCTAATCGCACCCGTAGTGGCTTTCGTTTTTGCACTCGGATGGTTCAACTCGGGTGTTCCTCCAACTCAAGTAGTCGAACCAACCCCATCGCTCTACGCCGATTCTGGTGAGCTGAACGAAACCGAAGTGTCAGTGAGTACAGACATTTTTGTGCATGTCACAGGGGCTGTGGCGAAACCAGGTGTCTACGCGACCGAAGTTGGTTCCCGCGTATTCGATATTGTCGCGATGGCCGGAGGATTCACCAAAAAGGCAGATCAGGCCAGTGTCAATCTCGCTCGTTTGGTTTCTGACGGCGAGCAGCTCTTGGTTTTTGAGCGAGCAACTTCATCGAACACGGCAACTGCGACATCGAACGCACCCACCGGTTCAATGGCCGGCACCTT
Organism: Rhodoluna sp.; assembly: GCA_030832605.1. Classification (GTDB taxonomy): domain Bacteria; phylum Actinomycetota; class Actinomycetes; order Actinomycetales; family Microbacteriaceae; genus Rhodoluna. Next base: position 24,264 of record JAURIU010000002.1, read on the forward strand.
GGTTAGTTTGAATCGTGCAACGCAAAGCGAACTCGAAGAATTACCGGGGGTAGGCCCGACTCTGGCCCAGCGAATCATCGATTGGCGAAGCGCAAACGGAGGTTTCAAATCTTTAGAAGACCTTCTTGAAGTAGGTGGCATCGGCGATAAGTTGTTCGCCGGCATTCAAGGCAAGGTAGCGCTGTGATTCCATTCGTGTGGGCAGGTGCGCTATCAATCGCATTGTTAGCTCAGAGCATGGTTTCTGAAACCTGGGCAAAGTGGCTGATACCAATTGCGGTGGTGACATTGGCCATGGCGGTTTCTATGAAATTTCACCCCAAGTCAGCAAACGCAACGATGACACTGATTGTCGGGCTTTCGCTGATTTTTGCAGTTGCCAGCGCAGGTGCGGCGATTGCAGGACAAACTAATTCGCCGGTCGAAGTTGTCACGCAGGCGCGGTCTTACTCAACTGTTGATTGCACCGTTCGAGTGACGCAAATCGACCGATTTCAAGCGCTAGGTGAGGTCACGTTAAGCGCTCTGCCAACCTTCTCGGCGTCGGTGGTTTTCAAAGATGATGTTCGTGCAGCACTTAAGGTTGGTCAACGCTTCGAAGGCTCTTTTCGCCTCAAACCCAGCCATCGCGATTCACCCAAGTTTGCGCTGGTTCAGACAGGCTCGCTCAAAGTGCTTTCACCGAAAACGAGTTGGCTCGACTGGCTTCGCGAGAATTTTGCATCGACAGCTAAGTCGATTAGTCCAGACTCGGGCGCTTTGGTTGCGGGGCTTGCCATCGGAGACGATTCAGCTTTATCCGACCAAATGCTCACCCGCATGAAAACCCTCTCGCTGACCCACCTCACCGCCGTTTCTGGAGCGAACTGCGCCATTGTGATTGGCGGCGTGTTTCTTCTGCTCAAACGAGCCAGTAGCAGACGATTTGTGACGCTCTCGCTCTCCCTTGTCGCACTCGCTCTCTATGTCGCGGTAGTGGGTTTTGAACCCTCGGTCATTCGTGCCGCGATCATGGCCTCGGTGGTTTTGCTGTGCGCCTTCGCCGGTCGGAGAATTCCACCGACCGTCGCTCTTTCTTGGGCCGTGATTTTGGTTTTGAGCCTCTGGCCAAGCATGGTTACAAGCCTCGGCTTTTGGTTGTCGGTCGTGGCGACGGCAGCCATTTTGCTTATCGCGCCTGCGCTTTACAGGAAATTGGCTACTCGCATGCCAGCCGGTTTTGCCTTGGGTTTGGCCGTTGTCGTTTCAGCTCAGCTTTGGTGTTTGCCGATGCTCTTGAACCTCTCTGGCGGTTTGCCAACCTATTCGATTGTCGCCAATTTGCTGGCCGAGCCACTGGTTGCACCCATCACGGTGCTTGGAATTCTGGCGCTGGTTGCTGCCATCGTGTTTCCGCCACTAGCCGCACTGCTCTACTGGCTCGCGTCCTTTGCCGCCTATGGCATCGAATTGATAAGCAACCTAGCGCTGTTGCCAGCAGCCACTATCTGGTGGCCAGAAGGTGCGCTAGGCATCCTGCTCATGGTGGTTACGGTTGCCGCAATCAGCCTCATGATCATTTCTCGGATGCGCAAGCAAGCCATTTTCGCGATTGCTCTCGTTGCACTCACCTTCGTTTCGTTTTCGGGCTCCGCCGTGGCCAGATCTCAAACCTGGCCAGGCACCGACTGGCAGGTTGTGTCTTGCGACGTGGGTCAAGGCGATGCCACGGTCATCCGCTCTTCGGGTCAGACGATGTTGATCGATGTTGGCCGAGACCCAGAGCCGATAGCCAAATGTTTAGAGACACTCGGTATCTCACAAATCGAAGTGTTGTTACTCACGCACTTCGATGCCGATCACGTGGGTGGTTTGGCTGGTGCCCTGAAACGGGCGCAGGTGAGCCAGGCGCTGATCAGCCCTTTTGATGATGAAAGGCCTCAAGTTGCGGTGGCACTTGCCCAACTCGCAGAAGCAGGCGTTTCGGTTTCAACCGCAGAGGTCGGCGACCGAGGCACGCTCGGAGCTGCAACTTGGATAGTCGCTGCACCAGAGCCCAGGGCCGCGGGCGCAGAAGACAGCAACGATGCAAGTGTCATACTGAGGGTCGAAACGAGCCAATGGCTGATGCTGGCGTTCGCTGATGCAGGTGAGCGCGCCCAAATGCGAACTGTTCGATTACGCAATTCACTACTCAACCGAACCCCTGGCAAGCCGCTCATCGTGAAGGTGAGCCACCACGGTTCGGCCGATCAATACGCCGAACTTTTTGAAGACCTGAGACCCGAGGTCGCATTGTTTTCGGCGGGGGAGTCGAATAGCTACGGGCATCCGACAAAACGAGCGCTCGAAATCTTTGAAAAGGCCGGTTCTGCGATCTTTCGAACCGATCAGCAGGGTGCGATTGCTCTGACCATGCTCGATGGTTCCCTGAACGTATTGACCGAACGTGAAAGATAAGGTTATTCAGTGAGTTCAGCAAAGCAAGTGCAATGGAGACGGGCGCAGCCCGCGCCAATCATGCTCATTTCGGGTGCTGAACAGTATTTTGCTAGTGTTGCCACTCGCTCGATTAGAGATCAGCTACGACAAAAATACGCAGACCTAGAAATCAGTGAGATAAACGCTGGCGACTACCGCTCTGGGCAACTGCTAAACGTTGCTAGCCCATCTCTCTTCGCCGAACCTCGGCTTATTCTCATCGACGACGCTGACCGTTGCACCGACGAGTTCATCGAAGATGGCAAGGCCTATGTGCAAACCCCCGCTGCTGACACTTTTGTTCTAATTCGTCACCACGCGACGAGTGTTCGAGGCAAAGCCCTGCTCGATTCCATTCGCTCGAGCGACCAGGCCATCGAGGTGGTGTGCCCAAAGTTCGACAAAGATTACAGCCGCACAGACTTTCTCAACGGCCATTTTCAAGACGCTGGCAGGCAAATTTCTGCTGGGGCCATCAAAGCACTCGTAGATGCGTTCTCGGGTGATGTCGCCGAGTTAGCTGCCGCTTGCAATCAACTGCTCGCCGACAACGAAGGCGCAATCACTCAAGACATGGTGGACCAAAACTTTGGTGGTCGTGTAGAGACAAGTTCATTCAAAATCGCCGATGCAGCGCTGGCTGGCAGGCCTTCAGAAGCACTAACTTTGCTTCGTCACGGCTTGTCCACGGGCCTAGAAGCTGTACCACTAGTTGCAGGGCTTGCCGTTCGTGTGCGTCTTCTAGCCAAGATGTCAGCAGATCCGAGAGCTACTCCGGTTGCACTCGGTGTCGCACCTTGGCAGTTGAACAAAGCACGTGCTGAATTGCAGGGATGGTCTGACGAGGCCTTGGGCAGGGCCTTGCAATTGGTTGCCGACGCCGACGCGGCTGCGAAGGGTGCAGAAAAAGACACTACTTATCGTCTTGAACGATTGATTCACTTTCTGGCCGTCAAGGGCCGAGAGCTTTGACCAAACGATTTGGGGTATGGCTCGCGCTAGCCGCGGTGTTGATGTATTCCCTAGTGCTTCGACCGCCTTTGGCAGCGGTCGGGCCGTTGCTGCCGCTAATCGATGAGGACTTGGGGCTATCTCTAGCGCAACAGGGTTTTCTCACCGCCATTCCGGTTTTCTCGTTTGGCATAGGTGCATTCGCTGGCCCTACCCTAGCCAAGAGGCTCGGTTTGGAACGCGCGCTGTTCTGGCTTCTCGCACTACTTACTCTGGCCATCGGCCTACGGGGCTGGTTTGGCTTTACCTCGCTCGTTATCGGCACAACCGTTGCTGGGCTGGCCATCGCAGTTTCGAATGTGCTTCTGCCTTCGGTAATTCGTGGGCGGTTCTCGAAACATGTTCCGCAGGTCACGGCTCTCTTCACAACCGTCTTGGCCATATCTGCAAGCGTCGCTGCGGCCAGCGCCGTGCCAATTGAGAGTTCACTTGGCAGCTGGAACCTGACGCTCATGGTTTGGATCGCACCGGCCGTTCTCGCGCTGGTGCTTTGGAAGCTTGCGCTCAAGGTTCCCATTCAAGTGGAATCATCGAGCACCGAAACCGAGCCAGGTCAGGCACGACCCGCTTCGAACGATTTTGGCTTGGTTCTCCGCTCAAAAGTGACTTGGGCGATCTTCGGCTTCTTCGGCATTCAGTCGGCCGGTTTTTACGTTCTGCTTTCGTGGCTGCCAACCATTCTTATCGAGCGCGGATACACGGCTGAGGCGGCCGGTTCACTACTTGGCCTGGCAACCATCGTTGGCGTTCCGACCGGTCTGCTGCTGGCCAGTTCATTCGCCAAGATCAAACGCCTCGATTGGTTGGCGTTCTCGGTAACGCTTGTGACCGCGGCTGGTTTTCTTGCCCTCGAGGTGGAGCAGTCGCTTCTGGCCTGCATTCTGATTGGCCTTGGCCAAGCAGCTACATTCCCGCTTTCGCTCACGATGATCAGCACCAAGGCTGACAAATCAATCACGCCAACGCTCTCAGCGACGACTCAAGGCTTGGGTTACGTTTTTGCCGGAATCGTTGCCTTCTCGATGGCCGGAATTCGCGAAGTCAGTGGCAGTTGGTCACTAGGAATCTGGATCATCTTCGGACTTACTCTGGCGCAGGCCTATTGCGGGTTTGCTGCAGACCGTGCAAAGCCAATCTCGGTTTCGCGAATCTAGAGCGCATAAAAAAACACCTCGAGAATACCTCGAGGTGTTTTTTGAAGTTTCGATTTAGAGAGCGGAAACCTTCTTGGCGATGGCCGACTTGCGGTTCGCTGCCTGGTTCTTGTGAATAACGCCCTTCGAAACGGCCTTGTCGAGCTTCTTGGTTGCAACCGCTAGAGCTGCAGACGCTGCTGCCTTGTCTCCGTTGGCGGCTGCCTCTTTCGCTGCGCGAACAGCGGTCTTTAGCTCGCTCTTTACAGCCTTGTTACGCTCGGCTGCCTTGCGGTTCGTGCCGATACGCTTCAACTGTGACTTGATGTTTGCCATGTTTCACTTTCAATTTTGGATTTTCACGTGGAAAACCCTCGAATGTTTTTTAGGGGGTTTTGGATGGAGACACTCATCCGCTACTGAAGTAAATGCTACCAGCACACACGGCTACAAGGCAACAAGTCGGGGGAGTTGTGCGAGAATAGTCAGGTTGCAATCGCAACCACTAACGCCACTGATACTCAACGAGGTTTAACTTGTCGCCACGCGCAAAGCGGAGTCTGGAGCCATCCAAGACCGACCCCTCGTTCATTCGCAATTTCTGCATCATTGCGCATATTGACCACGGAAAGTCGACCCTCGCCGACCGCATGCTGCAACTAACCGGAGTCGTCGACGATCGATCAATGCGCGCGCAATACCTCGACCGCATGGATATCGAACGTGAGCGCGGAATCACCATCAAGTCGCAAGCCGTGCGTATGCCATGGGAAGTCGACGGGCAAACCTACGCACTGAACATGATCGACACACCGGGTCACGTGGACTTCACCTACGAGGTATCCCGCTCACTTGCTGCCTGTGAGGGCGCTGTTCTTCTAGTTGACGCGGCTCAGGGCATCGAAGCTCAAACCTTGGCCAACCTTTACCTCGCCATGGAGAACGATCTGACGATCATCCCCGTTTTGAACAAGATCGACCTGCCGGCCGCCCAGCCTGAGAAGTATGCCGAAGAACTGGCGAACCTAATCGGCGGTAACCCAGAAGACTGCCTTCGCGTTTCGGGTAAGACCGGCATCGGCGTGGATGCACTGCTCGACAAAATCGTTGCCACCGTGCCAAATCCGGTCGGCGACCCAAACGCCCCAGCTCGAGCCATGATCTTTGACTCGGTTTACGACTCCTACCGCGGCGTGGTCACCTACGTTCGAATGATTGATGGTTCGTTCTCGCCTCGCGAGCGCATTCAGATGATGTCGACCAAGGCAATCCACGAATTGCTCGAAATCGGAGTTTCATCGCCAGAACCTGAGCCAACCAAGGGCCTAGGTGTGGGCGAAGTGGGCTACATCATTACCGGTGTGAAAGATGTTCGCCAGTCAAAGGTTGGTGACACGATTACCACCCAGGCTAAGCCGGCAACCGTGGCGCTAAAGGGTTACAGCGAACCTAAGCCGATGGTGTTCTCAGGCATTTACCCGATTGACGGTAGTGATTACCCGAACCTACGCGAGGCTTTAGACAAGCTCAAACTCTCAGATGCAGCGCTGGTCTATGAACCAGAAACCTCGGTCGCCCTAGGCTTCGGCTTCAGATGTGGCTTCTTGGGGCTACTGCACCTCGAAATCGTCACCGAGCGTCTTGAGCGCGAATTCGGCCTAGACCTAATCGCCACCGCTCCATCGGTGGTTTACGAAGTGACCATGGAAGACCTGAAAGAGTTCACCGTAACAAACCCGAGCGAGTTTCCGACCGGCAAGGTGAAAAAGGTGCTCGAGCCTATGGTTCGCGCCACGATCTTGAGCCCGAAAGACTATGTCGGCACCATTATGGAGCTCTGCCAGACTAGACGCGGCGTCATGATCGACATGCAGTACCTAGGTGAAGACCGTGTGCAGTTGCGCTACACCCTTCCGCTTGCCGAAATCGTTTTCGACTTCTTCGACCAACTCAAGAGCCGAACCCAGGGTTACGGATCGCTCGACTACGAAGAGGCGGGTTTGCAACAGGGTGACCTCGTCAAGGTAGACATTCTGCTGCAAGGCGACCAAGTGGATGCTTTCAGCGCCATCGTTCACCGTGAAAAGGCCTATGCCTATGGCGTGATGATGACCGGCAAGCTTCGTGAGCTGATTCCTAGGCAGCAGTTTGACGTGCCGATTCAGGCGGCCATCGGCGGCAAGGTGATTTCGCGCGAGACCGTGAAGGCCAAGCGCAAAGACGTGTTGGCCAAGTGTTACGGCGGCGACATCACCCGTAAGCGCAAGCTACTCGAAAAGCAAAAAGAGGGTAAGAAGCGCATGAAGATGGTTGGCCGCGTAGAGGTTCCGCAAGAAGCATTCATTGCCGCGCTCTCATCAGATAGTGAGAAAAAGGGCGAGAAGAAGGGCAAGTAGTTGGCTGGCCCACTGCCGATTGGCGAGGCTGTTCCCGCTGATGGCTCGCTTCCAGCATCCGTGCAGACAAACTCTGCCAACAAAACCTTTCACGCCTATGTTCACGTGCCTTTTTGCCGGGTGCGCTGTGGCTACTGTGACTTCAACACCTATACCTCGGCAGAGTTGCCTGGTTATGGTCCAGGCGACTTCGTTGGCAATCTGCGCGCCGAGCTAGCCTTCTCGCAGCGAGTGCTTGAGGAAGCCGGCGTAGCCAATCGCGAACTATCTACCGTGTTCTTTGGCGGAGGGACCCCCACCCAGTTAGAGCCGACTCAACTCACCGGTGCTCTTGCCTCACTCAGAGAGGCCTTTGGCATAAAGGCTGAGGCTGAGATCACCACCGAGGCGAACCCTGACAATGTAGACGAGCCCTATCTTGAGGCTTTGGCAGCGGCTGGCTTTACTCGCATCTCGTTCGGTATGCAGTCGGCCATCCCAGAGGTTCTAAAGACTCTGGAGCGCACTCATAAGCCTGAAAATGTGCCATTTGCCGTGGGTGCGGCCAAGCAGGCGGGTCTCGGCACCTCGGTAGATCTCATTTATGGCGCTCCGGGTGAAACCATGACGCAGTGGCAGCAAACCGTAGACAGCGCCTTGGAGCTAGAGACCGACCACATCTCTGCCTATGCGTTGATTGTTGAGCCCGGCACCAAGTTGGCTAGGCAGATTCGCTCTGGTGAGTTGACCGAGCCCGATGACGACCTAACTGCCGATAAGTATGAATACTTGGATGCAGCGCTAAGCGACGCCGGCTTCGAATGGTACGAGTTGAGCAACTTCAGTAGAAGCGCTCAGACTCGTTCGGCTCACAACATGGCTTATTGGAACACACAGGACTGGTGGGGCTATGGGCCCGGTGCTCACAGTCACGTGGGTGGTGTGCGTTGGTGGAACCAGAAGCACCCAACCGGATACGCGGCAGCGCTCGCCGAGGGTGTGACGCCGGCGGCTGGGCGTGAGTTACTCAGCGACACAACTCGCTTAGAAGAGCGACTGCTTCTCGAGCTGCGGTTGCGCTCCGGCTTAGCTATCGACGTCGTCAAAGCCATTAACCCGAAGGCAACCGGGGTGGTAGCGACTCTGATTGCCGATGGGTTGGTCGAAGCATCCGCCGCGCTCGCGGGTTCACTAGTGCTAACCCTCAAGGGCCGCTTGCTAGCCGATGCGGTTGTTCGACGCCTTATCTAGCGCTCGCCGAAGGCTGCTGGGGTAATATTGGCACTCAAGGCCCCTAAGTGCTAACGAGGTGAAGATGCTCCAAGACCGCACCCTAGAAGTGCTGCGCGCTATTGTTCAGGACTACATCAACACCAAAGAGCCGGTTGGTTCAAAAACCCTCGTCGATCGACACAATTTCGGCGTCTCATCGGCAACCATTCGCAACGACATGGCGCTTCTTGAAGAAGAGGAGCTCATAGTCGCCCCGCACACCTCGAGTGGGCGTGTTCCGACCGACAAGGGCTACCGACTGTTTGTTGACCGCTTGAGCGAGGTTAAGCCGCTCTCGAACGCCGAACGCTCTGCCATTGAGACCCTGCTCACCGCCAGCAGCGACCTTGAAGACACTCTTGCCAAAACGGTTCGCCTGCTGTCTCACCTAACCAACCAGGTTGCGATGGTTCAATTTCCAACTCTGGGTAAGTCACAGGTCAGAAACATCGAGTTGCTTTCAATCACCGATGGCAAAGTTTTGATTTTGCTGGTGGCCGACAACGGTCGTATCGAACAGCACATGATTGAAACCCCTGGTGGGTATGAACTGGATGACTTGGCTGAGATTCGGGCGAGGCTGAACGCCTCCCTGGCTGGTAAACAACTTGCCAGTGTTGAAGGGCTACTCGCCACATTTGCCGAAAACTTTGCTCCAGATCGTCGTGCTTTGGTCACCCGAGTTGTGAACGGTCTGCTCGAGAGCGTTGACGCCAACCGAACCGAGAAACTGCTTCTCGCCGGAACCGGAAACTTAGCCAGGCGCGAAAATGACTTTGCCGGTTCCATCACCCCTGTTCTTGACGCGATTGAAGAGCAGGTGGTGTTGCTCCGCCTAATGAGCGAAATGCAGTCGGAGCAGCACGGTGTTGGCGTTCGAATCGGTCGTGAAAGCGGAGTCATCGGATTAAACGAAACATCGCTGATGGTTGCCGGCTACGAAAACCAAGGCGCAGAAGTTGCCAAACTCGGAGTTCTCGGCCCAACCCGCATGGATTACTCGGGAAACATTGCGGCCATTAGAGCGGTTGCCCGCTACCTAACCAAGATTCTCGGAGAATAACTTGAGCGACCACTATGAAGCCCTAGGTGTCGAGCGCGGTGCCAGTGATGAGCAAATCAAGAAGGCTTACCGCAAGCTGGCCCGCGAATTACACCCTGATGTAAATCCAGAACCCGCCGCTCAGGAGCGCTTCAAGGCCGTCACGCACGCCTACGAGGTGCTCAGCGACCCCGACGCCCGTCGAAACTACGACATGGGCGGTTCTGACCCGTTTGGTGGAGCGGGCGGTTTCGGTTTTGGAGACATTTTCGATTCATTCTTTGGTGGTGGCGGTTCGCGAGGGCCTCGTTCGCGAGTCGAAAGGGGCCAGGATGCGCTGCTGCGCGTTGACCTAACCCTTCGTGAAGCGGTGTTCGGTATTCAAAAGTCGGTCGACATCGACACGGCTGTGCTTTGTAAAACCTGCACCGGTAGCTGCTGCCAGCCGGGAACTTCGCTGAAAACCTGTGACATTTGCCGTGGCTCTGGTCAAATTCAGCGCCAGGTTCGCTCGCTCCTGGGCAATGTCTTGACCACAGCGCCGTGTAACTCTTGTCAGGGGTACGGCCAGACCATTCCTTCACCGTGTGTCGACTGCCGCGGGCAGGGTCGCGTGCGTTCGCGCAGAACTCTAGATCTGAACATCCCAGGTGGTGTCGAAGACGGTTTGCGGCTGCAACTTGCCGGCCAAGGCGAAGTTGGTCAGGCCGGTGGCCCAAACGGCGACATCTACGTCGACATTTCGGTGCGAACGGACGAAATTTTCAGCCGACAGGGCGATGACCTGCATTGCACACTCGAAGTTCCGCTTCACGATGCTGTGCTTGGTGCAATGGTGAACATCGAAACCTTCGATGGTGACGAAAAGGTCGATATCGAGCCAGGATTCCAAACCGGCGATGTGGTCACGCTCAAAGGCAAGGGAGTTAGCCACCTGCGTTCGGCTGGTCGCGGAGACCTGAAGGTAACGCTTCAAGTGGTCACTCCAACCAAACTCGACAATAAGCAAAAAGAGTTGTTCCGCCAATTGCAAAAGCTGCGCAAAAATGATGAACCTAAATTGGTTCGCCACAAACAGGGCACCTTCAGGTCGAAGCGCTAATGGTTGAGCCGCTATTTCGCTTCAACGAACCACTTGTGCCGGGGCAAGAGGTTCAGCTAACTGGCACTGAGGGTCATCACGCAGCTGCCGTTCGACGCATGCGAGTGGGTGAGGCAATCGCGTTGACCGATGGTCGAGGGCTAAAAGCCAGGGGAGTAGTGCGCGCTGTTGCGCCTAAGCAGTTGACCGTCGCAGTTCACTCCGTCGAGACAATCGAATCGCCTGTCGTCTCATTCACCCTTGTTCAAGCGGTTGCCAAAGGCGACCGTGACGAGCTCGCTATACAGGCAGCGACCGAACTTGGTGCCGGCAAGGTTGTGCCCTGGCAAGCAGACCGTTCGATTTCAAAATGGGATGGCAAAGAAGAGAAAAACCGCGAACGTTGGCAGCAGATTGTTGACGAAGCTGCAAAGCAGGCACTTAGACCTTGGTTTCCACCTGTCACCCAGGTGCAGTCATCAAAATCGTTGGCAAAGCAAATTGCCGAATCTGCCGGTACTTTTCTGGTGCTTGATCCAACTTCACCGATTTCACTTAACCAAGTCGAGCTCTCGAAATCAGGTGAGGTTGCTCTCATCGTCGGCCCTGAGGGTGGCATCACCGAGGCCGAACTTGCGCTAGTCGAAACAGCTGGGGCAAAACGCGTTCACCTTGGCACAGGAATCTTGAGAACCTCAACCGCTGGAATGGCTGCCATCTCAGTACTCGCCGCCAAGTCTGGCTACTGGGATTAGATTGGTTCAGGAGGAAAGTTTGGACAACTGCATTTTTTGCAAAATCGTAGCCGGTCAGTTTGGCACGGAATTGATTGCCGAGTCAGAGCATGCCATTGCATTCAAAGACATTTCACCTCGCAAACCGATTCACGTTCTAGTGGTTCCTAGAGAACACCACCGTGACGTTTCAGAGCTTTCGGCGGCGAACCCAGTGGCACTTGCCGACCTTGTTGCACTCGGATGTCGCGTTGCAGAGCAGCTCTCAACGGGCTCGTTCCGGCTCACCTTCAACACCGGCGAAGCCGCTGGTCAATCGGTGTTTCACGCCCACGGGCATATCACCAGCACCACGCCTAAGGCAGCCAGTGCCAGCTAGTAAAAAAGAAGTCGTTAGCGATCAGTTTGAACTCGCCGTAACCGACCTAGCTTCGGTTTTTGGGCCTGGCGACCAGCTGGTGCGCGAACTCGAGTCTATTTTCGCCGAGCTCCGAATCTCGGCCAGAGGCAACAAGATCAAACTCGAAGGCTCTGCTGTCGCCGTTGCAACCTCTCGACGTGCCATCGATGAACTGGCCACCATGGTTACCAACGGACGCATACCGACGGCCGAAGATGTAAACCGAGTGGTCGCCATGCTGAAAACCAACTCGGGGGCGAAAGCCGCCGAAGTACTGAGTCAGAGCATCCTCTCGTCTCGTGGCAAAACCATTCGACCAAAAACTGAAGGTCAAAAGACCTATGTGGATGCGATTGACCAACACACCATCGTGTTTGGCATCGGCCCGGCCGGTACCGGTAAAACCTACCTAGCCATGGCAAAGGCCGTGCAGGCTCTTCAGCGCAAAGAAGTTAGCCGAATCATTTTGACTCGTCCAGCTGTTGAAGCGGGCGAGCGCTTGGGCTTTTTGCCCGGCACGCTCAACGACAAAATCGACCCTTATCTTCGCCCATTGTTCGACGCGCTCGGTGAAATGCTCGATGCCGATGCAGTTCCAAAATTGATGGCCGCTGGAACCATAGAGGTGGCACCGCTTGCCTACATGCGCGGGCGCACTCTCAATGACTGTTTCGTGATTCTCGACGAGGCCCAGAACACCACGCCAGAGCAGATGAAAATGTTTCTGACTCGACTGGGCTTCAACTCAAAAATGGTTATTACCGGCGACATTACCCAAGTCGACCTTCCTGCCGGAGTTTCAGGCTTGAAGACGGCCGAAGCCTTTCTGCAGAACATCGACGACATGTACTTTGCCACTTTGACCAGCGCAGACGTTGTGCGTCACTCGCTGGTAGCCAGAATCGTGGATGCTTACACAAAGTTTGAACAAAAGAACCTGGTCAACGCCTCAAGGAGCAAGCGATGAGCGTCGAATTGAACAACGAATCTGGTGTTGAGGTAGACCAGCCTCGGGTGTTGGCACTTGCAACTTACGCGCTCGATTACATGAACATCCACCCTGATGCCGACTTGGCGATTTCGTTCACCGATGAAGCGACGATGGAAAAACTTCACATAGAGTTCATGGACGAACCGGGTCCAACCGACGTTCTCTCGTTCCCGATGGACGAACTGAGGCCAGGAACGCCTGAAGACATGACTCCGGCCGGTCTGCTAGGCGACATCGTGGTTTGCCCAACGGTTGCCGAGCGTCAAGCGGTTACAGCCGGGCATGAAACCATCAACGAAATCCTGCTGCTAACCACGCACGGCATTTTGCACCTTCTCGGGTTCGATCACGCCGAACCAGAAGAAGAGAAAGAAATGTTCGGTCTGCAGCGCGAGATTCTCGAAAGCTTCTATGTCGCGGAACGAAGCTAAGTGGTCACCGTAGCCATTTGGGTCGCCGTCATTCTGGCCGTTACATCGGTTTTGACCGCTGTGTTGGCTGCGGCCATCGAACGCGACGAACTTATCGAGCAGGGCAACGAGTCAATCACATTTCTTAGGCTCACCCTCACCGGTCTTTTTGGTGCAGTGATCGGCGCTGCCATTGCTCCGGCAACACCAACCTGGTGGTGGACGGCAATCATTACGTCGCTGCTCATGGCTGCTCTAATCTTGGGTTCACAACTGGCAGCCCGCTTTATGGGGCATTCAAACTTTGGCCGCGTTCTGGCCAAGGTGTTTGCCAGATCCATGAAGTCACTTGACCTGCTGTTCACACCTCTAGCGATGCCAAAACAAGAGCAACCAGACGAGTTTGAGCAAGAACTCCTCGAATCGGTTGACGAGTTTGGTGAAACGATTGTTCGCGAGGTAATGGTTCCGCGCATCGATATGGCAACCGTTTTGGCCGATTCACCGCTTTCGATCGCGCTCGAAACATTTTTGGCTAGCGGTTACTCACGTCTACCAATTCAAGGCAAGAGCGTAGATGACATTGTCGGCGTCTTGTACCTGAAAGATGTCGCTCGCATTCTCTCGAAAGATCCGGCTTCGCTCGAGACCACCACTGTTTCGACCAAGGGTCGCAAGCCGACCTTTGTTCCAGAATCGATGCCGGTCGATGATTTGTTGCGTCAGATGCAGAAAAGTGCCACTCACATCGCCATCGTGGTTGATGAGTATGGTGGCGTTGCTGGTTTGGTGACTATGGAAGACGTGATCGAAGAAATTGTCGGTGACATCGCTGACGAATACGACCGCGAGATTCCAGAGGTAGAAGAACTAGAGGATGGCCAACTGAGAGTATCTGCCAAGTTCTCGTTGTTCGACTTGGGCGAACGTTTTGGCCTCGAGCTTGAAGACGAGGATGTCGATACCGTGGGTGGCATGTTGAGCAAGTTGCTCGGCAAGTTGCCCGCAAAAGACGATTCGGTTACGTTCTCGGGATTGACCTTGAAGGCCGATCGGCTAGAGGGCCGCCCAAAGCGCCTGATCACCGTCATTGTCGAACCAAACCAAGAATTGTTAGAGGCACAGGCTGCCTTCGAAGGAGAAAACTAGATGACCGAGCACAGATCGGGATTCGTCTCTTTCGTAGGGAGACCGAACGTCGGTAAATCGACGCTCACCAACGCCCTGGTTGGCGAGAAGATTGCCATTACGAGCGCTAAGCCGCAAACCACGCGCCGCGCCATCCGCGGAATTGTTCACCGTGAACACGGTCAAATCATCGTCGTCGACACACCTGGTCTTCATCGCCCGCGCACACTGTTGGGCAAGCGTTTGAATGACCTTGTCGACACCACCCTCAGCGGCGTCGACGTGATTGGCTTCTGCATTCCGGCGAATGAGAAAATCGGCCCTGGTGACAATTTCATCAACGAGCAGCTCGGTGAATTCAGACGTGCCAAACTCGTTGCCGTTGTCACCAAGTGCGAACTTGTTAGCAAGACCGCCCTTGCAGACCAGTTGCAGGCCGTCTCTAAACTTCGCGACTGGGCTGAAATCGTGCCGGTCTCGGCTCTGGGTGATGAACAACTTGACGTTTTGACCGATGTGCTGATCGGGTTGCTCCCAGTTGGCCCCGCACTCTACCCGGCCGACGCCGTGACCGATGAAACTATCGAGTCGCGCATCTGTGAACTTATTCGTGAGGCCGCGCTAGAGGGAGTTCATGACGAACTGCCACACTCGCTTGCGGTAACCATCGACGAGATGAACCAGCGCGAAGGTAGGAACATGGTCGACATCCATGCCAACGTTTGGGTTGAACGAGACAGCCAAAAGGGCATCATCGTAGGTCACGGCGGGGAGCGCATCAAAGATGTGGGTAGCAAATCTCGCATCGAAATCGAGAAACTGATTGGCCAAAAAGTGTTTTTGAACATCCGAGTCAAGGTTGCTCCCGATTGGCAGCGCGACCCGAAGCAACTTGGGCGACTTGGCTTTTAGCCAGCAAAAGGGCTAACCTGAACTCGTGTTCTTCGGTCTCCTACTTAGCGGCCGCGACGAGGCCTAACTCGGCCCTCCTCGTCGCGGAGCCTCGTGCACGGCTGACCCCATAAAAACTTTCGGCTAAATCTTCGCCGGCACTTACAGGAGAACCCCAAATGCTTAACCGCCAAAAACCATCGGCCATGCCGGTGCACAAGTATCGCCCTTTTCACGAGCAGATTCCTTTTTCGCTACCCGATCGCACCTGGCCTAGCAAACTCATCGAGCAGGCACCGCGTTGGTGCGCAGTAGACCTTCGCGACGGCAACCAGGCCCTGATCGACCCAATGAGCCCAGAGCGCAAACTGAAAATGTTTCAGCTACTGGTGAGCATGGGATACAAAGAGATTGAGGTCGGTTTTCCAAGCGCTAGCCAAACCGATTTCGATTTCGTTCGCCTACTCATCGAAGACAACCACATTCCTGAAGACGTCACCATTCAGGTGCTAACCCAGGCTCGTGACCACCTCATTGAGCGAACCTACGAGTCGTTGATTGGTGCAAAACGCGCCATTGTGCATTTCTACAATTCGACATCCGTGTTGCAGCGTCGCGTGGTTTTCAATGCCGACATGGATGCGATCAAGAAGATTGCGGTCGATGCCGCTCACAAGTGCCTAAGTCTTGAGTCGAGCATCCCCGACACCGACGTGTTCTATGAATACTCGCCGGAGTCTTACACCGGCACCGAGCTGGAATACGCTCTTGAGGTTTGCAACGCGGTAAATGCGATCTGGAAACCAACTCCGCAATGGAAGACGATTATGAACTTGCCAGCGACAGTTGAAATGGCAACACCAAATGTCTACGCCGACTCAATCGAATGGATGTCGCGCAACATCGATCGCCGCGACAGTGTGTTGATCTCGCTGCACCCGCACAACGACCGAGGAACCGCCGTCGCCGCAGCCGAACTTGGCTACCTAGCGGGAGCCGACCGCATCGAAGGTTGCTTGTTCGGTAATGGTGAGCGCACCGGAAACGTTGACCTGGTGACCCTTGGTCTGAACCTATTCACCCAGGGAATCGACCCACACATCGATTTCGGCGACATCGACGAAATTCGCCGCACGGTTGAGTACTGCAACCAAATGCCGGTGCACGAGCGCAGCCCGTACGGCGGCGATTTGGTCTACACCGCATTCAGCGGCTCGCACCAGGACGCCATCAAAAAGGGCTTCGAGCGCATGGTGAAAGATGCGGCAGAGCAAGGCAAAGACGTTGAAGAAATGGTTTGGGCAGTTCCTTACCTGCCAATTGACCCTAAAGATGTCGGTCGCTCTTACGAGGCAGTCATTCGTGTCAACTCGCAATCGGGCAAGGGCGGAGTGGCCTACCTACTCAAGGCAGATCACGCACTCGACCTACCGCGCAAACTTCAAATCGAGTTTTCGCGAGTGGTTCAAAACAAAACGGATGCTCAGGGCGGCGAGGTCTCGAGCGCAATGCTCTGGGAAATCTTCACCGACGAATACCTTCCGGCCACCGATGTTTCAAATAAGTGGGGTCGCTTCGAGCTCAAAAAGGTTCGCACCGCGTCTGACATGGACGGCGTTGTGAACCTTGACGTTGTTCTAAGGGATGCCGCTGGCGAAGTCGCATCGAGCGGAACAGGCAACGGCCCGATCAGTGCGTTTATCGATGTGCTGGCTAAGGCTGGTGTAGAAGTAACCGTTCGCGACTATGTTGAGCACACTCTCTCTGCTGGTGCTTCGGCGCAGGCAGCCGCCTACACCGAGCTTGATGTGAACGGCAAAACCCTCTGGGGAGTCGGTATCGACGGCGATATCGCAACCGCATCGCTCAAGGCCATCATCTCGGGTGTCAACCGCGCCATTCGCGGCTAGTCTGCCGAAGTTTCGCGACTCGGTTAGGCATACTTGAGGCGTGCCCCTATATCGTGACGAAGCCGTGGTTTTGCGAACCCACAAGCTTGGCGAAGCCGACCGCATCGTCACCATGCTCAGCAAAAACCACGGGCAGATTAGGGCGGTAGCCAAGGGAGTTCGGCGAACAGCATCCAAGTTTGGATCAAGGCTCGAGCCGTTCATGGTGGTCGATGTGCAACTGTTCGAAGGTAAGAATCTAGACACCGTGAGTCAGGTTGAAACGCTGGCTTCTTATGGAGCTTCAATCATCGAAAACTACGCTGCATACACCTCGGCCAGTGCCATGGTTGAAACGGCCGAAAAGCTCACCGGCGATGTCGGCAGCCCACAGCAGTATCTTCTGCTACTCGGTGGCTTGAGGTCTCTTGCCAATCAAGATCACGATCCTTCACTGATTCTCGACTCCTACCTTTTGCGCGCCCTCTCGGTTGCCGGTTGGGCGCCTAACTTTGCCGATTGCTCACGTTGCAGCGCCCCTGGGCCTCATCGGGCCTTTGTGTTGCAGCTCGGCGGAGTGGTTTGCGCCGACTGCAAGCCGGCCGGTGCCGCGGTCATCGACGATGACACGGCAAAACTGCTTGGCGCGCTGCTCAGTGGTGAATGGGATGTCGCCGACGCAAGTTCACCGCGCTCACGCACCTCGGCGGCCGGTATCGTGGCCGCCTACAGCCAGTGGCACATCGAACGAGGGCTAAAATCGCTTCAACACGTGGAGCGAGAATGACCCAACTAGAACCGGTATCCAAGCCCGGAGTAAAGCCGCCAAAATTCGGCTCGCTTCCTGTTCCCGCGCACGTTGCAATCGTCATGGATGGCAACGGTCGTTGGGCAAATGCCCGAGGTCTAACCCGTGTTGAAGGCCACAAGGCTGGCGAGGTGGCGCTACTCGATGTGGTCGCCGGCGCCATCGAGGCGGGTGTGAAAAATCTAACCGTCTTCGCTTTCTCGACCGAAAACTGGAAGCGCTCGCCCGAAGAAGTGCGCTTTCTAATGGGCTACAACGTCGAGGTGCTGCGCCGCCGCCGTGATCAGCTGAACGCCTGGGGAGTCCGCGTTCGCTGGGCTGGCCGACGTCCAAGGCTCTGGTCGAGCGTGATTCGCGAACTTGAAGCCGCCGAAGCTCTCACCGCCAAGAACAAAACCCTTACGCTCACCATGTGCGTGAACTACGGCTCCCGGGTTGAGATGCTCGACGCCATCAATGCCATGAGCGCGGATGTCGCATCCGGCGTTCTAAAGTCTGGCTCGGTCACCGAGAAAACCTTGAGCAAGTACCTCAACTCAGGATTCTTGCCAGACGTAGACCTTTTCATCAGAAGTTCGGGGGAGCAGCGCATCTCAAACTTCCTACTTTGGCAAAGTGCTTATGCCGAACTGGTCTTCGACGACACCCCGTGGCCCGATTTCAACCGCAAATCTCTTTGGAACGCCATAGTCGCATTCACCAATCGGGATCGTAGATTTGGTGGCGCGGTAGACAAGCCCGCCAAGTAGACTGATAACTTCCCACAGAGTCGTCTTAGCAGCCAGCTAGACGCTAGAAACATGGAGTTCAAAGTGGCCAACCCAAATCGTCTCGATTCAGTTATTTCGCTTGCAAAGCGCCGCGGATTCGTCTTTCCAGCCGGAGAAATCTATGGCGGAACCCGATCGGCATGGGACTACGGACCCTTGGGTGTAGAACTCAAAGAAAACATCAAGCGTCAGTGGTGGCGCACGGTTGTTGCCAGCCGTGAAGACGTTGTCGGACTTGACTCATCGGTCATCCTGCCACGTAAGGTTTGGGAGGCTTCTGGCCACGTTCGCGAGTTCGTCGACCCACTAATCGAGTGCACCTCTTGCCACAAGCGCTTTCGCGCCGACCACCTAGAAGAAGCCTTTGAAGAGAAGAAGGGTCGCGCACCTGGCTCACTAAACGAGGTTCCTTGCCCAAACTGTGGAACCAAGGAATCTTGGACCGAACCGAAAATGTTCAACGGTCTTCTGAAGACTTACCTCGGACCGGTTGAAGACGAGAGCGGAATGCACTTTCTTCGCCCAGAAACCGCTCAGGGTATCTTCGTAAACTTCGCCAACGTGCTTGGTTCTTCGCGCATGAAACCCCCATTCGGCATCGGCCAGATCGGCAAGTCGTTTCGCAACGAAATCACCCCGGGTAACTTCATCTTCAGAACTCGCGAGTTCGAGCAGATGGAGATGGAATTCTTCGTAGAGCCTGGCACCGACGAGCAGTGGCACGATTACTGGATCGAGCAGCGGATGGCTTGGTACACCGACCTAGGCATAAACCCAGACAACCTGCGCCTGTTCGAGCACCCGAAAGAGAAGCTTTCGCACTACTCCAAGCGCACGGTAGATATCGAATACCGTTTCGGTTTTCAGGGCAGCGAGTTCGGCGAGCTCGAGGGTATCGCCAACCGTACCGACTTCGACCTGTCGACTCACTCTAAAGAGTCGGGTGTTGACCTGTCTTACTTCGATCAGGCCAAGGGCGAGCGCTGGGTTCCTTATGTAATCGAGCCGGCTGCCGGTCTAACCAGATCGCTCATGGCTTTCTTGGTCGACGCTTACGCCGAAGACGAAGCGCCAAACACCAAGGGTGGCGTGGATGTTCGCACCGTACTTCGACTCGACTACCGTCTTGCGCCGGTCAAGGCCGCTGTCTTGCCACTGTCGCGCAACGAAGACCTCTCACCGGTTGCTCGCAACCTGGCTCAAGAGCTTCGCCGCTACTGGAACATCGACTTCGATGACTCGGGCGCCATTGGTCGCCGCTACCGTCGTCAAGACGAAATCGGAACCCCGTTCTGCATCACCGTTGACTTCGACTCACTTGAAGACCAGGCGGTTACCGTTCGTGAGCGCGACACCATGGCTCAGGAACGCGTATCGCTGACCAACCTTCGCGGTTATCTAGCGGAACGCTTGATCGGCTAACTAAGTGACACTAACCGCCAAGCCGGCGTTGCAGTACGGCAAGATTTCGATCGCCACTCCGGTGGTGCTGGCTCCCATGGCTGGCATCACTAACACTGCGTTTCGACGTCTGTGCCGCGAATTTGGCGGTGGCTTGTACGTTTCAGAAATGGTCACCTCAAGAGCGCTCGTGGAGCGCACCGAGGAGTCTTTGCGCCTGGTTGGGCATCACGAAAGCGAAGACATTCGTTCGGTGCAGCTTTATGGTGTCGACCCGAAAACCATCTCCGATGCAGTGACGATGTTGGTCGCCGAAGATCGAGCCGACCACATTGACCTCAACTTTGGCTGCCCAGTGCCCAAGGTGACTCGAAAGGGCGGCGGCGCTGCCTTGCCCTGGAAGCAAGATTTGTTCGCCTCGATTGTGACCGCTGCGGTACGTGCGGCCGGGGAGGTTCCGGTCACAGTCAAGATGCGCAAGGGTATCGACGCCGACCACCTCACCTACATCGACGCCGGTAAAGCGGCCAGAGATGCCGGAGTGGCAGCCGTTGCGCTTCACGGCCGCACCGCATCCGATTACTACAGTGGCACCGCCGACTGGAACGCGATTGCAGAGCTGCGGCAGGCCATCCCAGATGTTCAGGTGCTTGGCAACGGTGACATTTGGTCTGCTGGTGATGCAATTCGCATGATGCGCGAAACCGGGGTAGACGGAGTAGTTGTAGGTAGAGGTTGCCTTGGCAGGCCTTGGCTATTTGGTGATTTGCAGTCTGCGTTCGATGAATACCTTCGCAACCCAAATTCAGACGCCGCAATAAACCCGATTCAGCCGAGCCTGGGCGAAGTTGCCGACGCGTTCAAGCGCCACGCCGAGTTGTTGGTGGAATTCTTCGAGAGCGAAGAGCACGCCTGTCGCGACATTCGCAAGCATGTCGCCTGGTATTTCAAGGGATACCCGGTTGGTGGCGAGTTTAGAGCCGCGCTTGCACAGGTCGAAAGCCTCGACCACATGGATGAAATCTTGAGCCGACTGGACCGCAACCAGCCATACCCTGGCGAAGAAGCCGAAGGCCCGCGCGGTCGACTCGGTGGAGCAAAGTCATGCGCTTTGCCAGAAAACTGGCTCGGTTCGCGTGAGCTGGTCGGCGACCAGCGTCGAATGCTAGCCGAAGCCGAGCTGGGGGTGTCTGGCGGATGACCGAGTTTCTAGACGGCTCATACGGGGCAGCCGACCAAGAGCGTTTTGTTGCAGAGAACAGATCTGGTTTCGAGCGTCGCACCGAATTCGCGCGCGACCGGGCTCGTGTTCTGCACAGTTCTGCATTGCGTCGTTTGGGCGCGAAAACCCAGGTGCTCGAGCCGGCCGGGGGAGATTTCGCCAGAACTCGCCTGACCCACTCGCTAGAAGTAGCTCAGGTTGGGCGTGAAATGGCTTCAGAACTTGGCGTAAGCCCAGATGTCGTTGACATGGCTTGCTTGGCTCACGACCTCGGTCACCCGCCATTTGGCCACAATGGTGAACGCGCTCTGACTGAGTGGGCCAGCGACATCGGCGGATTCGAAGGCAATGCCCAAACCCTTCGTTTGCTTACCAGGCTTGAGCCAAAGGTTTTCTCAGATAACGGGCTTCCGGCAGGCCTGAATCTGACCAGAGCCGCACTTGACGCAACCTGCAAATACCCATGGCCTGCCGAGCGTGCTGTGATCGATAGCGGTGCCGACCGTTCATCCAAGTTCGGTGTTTATCAAGACGACATGCAGGTCTTCGAGTGGATGCGCGCCGGCGCCCCAGAGGGCAAGAAGTGCATCGAAGCGCAGATTATGGATTTCGCTGATGACGTCGCCTACTCGGTGCACGATTTTGAAGACGCCATCGTCTCTGGCTTCATCAAGCTTGAAGAAGTCGCCTCACCAAGCCAGCGCGACTACCTGCTTTCGCAAATCAAAGCTTGGGCCGGCGATCAGTTGTCGTCCGAGCAACTCGACCAAGCACTAGCTCGATTGCAGGCATCGCAGTATTGGCCGAGCGAGTTCGACGGTTCAACGCGCGCGCTGGCTAGCCTCAAGAATCTAACCAGTGCCATGATCGGCGCGTTCGTTGGTCGGGTTACCGATGCAACCATGGCAAACGCCAGCAGCGTCACACTAACGCGTTACCGAGCCAACGTCGTCGAGACCCCAGAAGTTTTGGCTGAAATTTCTGTTTTGAAGGGCCTAGTTTCGGTTTTCTTGATGTCTCACGAATCACGTCGTCCGTTCTACGAGTGGCAGCGCGCGATTTTGAAAGAGCTTGCCGACGCGCTGTTGAACCGTGAAGGTGTTGGCCTAGACCAGGTTTGTCAATCGGCGTGGATGCTCGCGCAAACCGACATCGAAAGAAAGCGCGTCATCGTTGACCAGGTTGCGTTGCTGACCGACCAGAGCGCTCTAGCCATGCACGACAAACTTGTCACCCGCGGACTCTAGGATTTGACTATGGCTGGCAAAATTTCGCAGAAAGACATCGAAGAGGTTCGCGCTAGAACCAATATGGTCGATGTCGTTGGCGAATATGTTCAGCTCAAGTCGGCCGGGTCTGGCGAATTCAAGGGGCGTTGCCCGTTTCATGACGAAAAGTCTCCGTCGTTTACCGTTTCTGCAACCAAGGGCTTTTACCACTGCTTCGGTTGCAAGGTGGGTGGCAACCTTTTCGATTTCGTTGCCGCCATCGAATCCATCGGGTTTCCAGAGGTTGTCGAGCGACTAGCCTCAAGACTCGGCATGACGCTGACCTACGAAACCGGGGGCGCTGGCAATGCCGAACACAACGCCCGGGCCCGGGTGCTCGAGGCCAACAAGGCCGCAGCCGACTTCTACCGAGCTCAGTTTTCAACCCCAGATGCAGCACCTGGCCGTGAATTATTGGCGAGCCGAGGGTTCGACGACGCTGCCTGTGAACCTTTTGGCATTGGCTGGGCACCCAAGGGCTGGTCAGCTCTCACCAACCATCTAAAAACACTCGGATTCACCGACGACGAACAGGTCTTGGCAGGTCTTGCCACCAAGGGTGACCGTGGGCTATTCGACAAGTTTCGCGGTCGAGTAATCTGGCCAATTCGCGACGCTACGAACGCAGTGGTTGGCTTCGGAGCACGAAAAATTTTTGAAGATGACAACGGCCCTAAGTACCTGAACACCTCTGAGACGCCGGTCTATCACAAGTCGCGAGTGCTCTACGGAATCGATCTTGCCAAGCGTGAAATTTCAAAGCAGCAGCAGGTTGTTGTGGTCGAGGGCTACACCGACGTAATGGCGTGCCACCTGGCCGGCGTAACCACCGCGGTCGCAACCTGCGGCACCGCGTTTGGTGACGAGCACATTCGGCAGTTGAACCGCATTTTGTCAGACGACCCGGCAAACCCGGCAGCCGTGATTTTCAACTTTGACCCAGATGAGGCGGGCCAGAAGGCTGCGATGCGAGCATTCAACGACGCATCCAAGTTCAATGCTCAAACCTTTATGGCAATCGGCCCTGACGGGTTAGACCCTTCAGATCTCAGAACCCAGCGCGGCGACGCCGCAGTGGTTGAAATGATCGCAAACAAGAAGCCACTTCTCGAGTTCGCCATTGGTCGAAGCATGTCAAAATTCGACCTTGCATCTCGCGAGGGGCAGGTGGGAGCAGCGAGAGCAGCTGCGGTGTTGCTGGCGCAGATTCAAGATTCGGTGATGCGTTCGGTTTATGAAAAGTTTGTCGCCGACTCTACGTCGCTCGACCGTTCAGACATCGCGGCCCTGGTTGCCGACGCCTCAAAGACACAACGCAAGACGGCGGTTGCAGCGCTTCGAACCTCCGACCCAACCGAGCCAGTTGGAGCGGATACAGAACAAGATGTTGAGCTAAATCTCAACGACCCGGTAACCAACGCCGAGCGCTGGCTGCTAATCGCGCTGACCCAAGTGCCGCAGGCCTGTGACATGGTCAGCTTCGCTCGCATCGGAAAAACTCACTTCTCTTCACCCTGGTACAAAGACATCGCACGTGCGGTTTACCAAGTCAGATCATCCGTGGGTGATCAAGATCTAATGCAAAACGTTCTCGAACGCCTTGAGCCGAAGTTGCACGCGGCATTCCGCGATGTGGCCATGGCGCAAATTCCGGCTTCTGACGAAGAAGGGCGTGAAAAGTTTGCAGTTGGTGTGCTGAACCGTGCGCTCGAAAAAACCATCGAGTACGAAAAGAACACACTCAGACAAGATCGCCGTCAGGCCGATGCCTTGGGAGAAACCGAGAAGATCGACGAAATTGATCGTCAGATCGCGGCGCTTGATGCCGAGGGTCACTCACTTCGAAAGTCGCGATGACCTCGATTGCATTAGAGCCAACTCAACCTGCGCAGTTCGTTTCGGCAATCGAATCGGGCGGCGGCAAAGTTGCAGCGCTTTCGCCAGAGGTCAAAGGCTTGGTCTGGACCGACTATCACCGCCCCGACCTACTTCGTCAGGTGCTAGGTGAAAACCCACAACTCACCTGGGTGCAGTTGCCATTCGCCGGCGTCGACGTCTTTGTTGACATCTTGG
Source organism: Rhodoluna sp. (assembly GCA_030832605.1). Lineage (GTDB taxonomy): Bacteria > Actinomycetota > Actinomycetes > Actinomycetales > Microbacteriaceae > Rhodoluna. The sequence goes on from JAURIU010000002.1 coordinate 48,623, forward strand.
ATGCTCCGCCAACCTTCACCTGCGCCAAGGGGTCATACAGTCAGCCGGTCGCAGAACACGCACTTGCCCTAATGCTCGCCTTAGGTCGCACCATTCCAGAGCGTGTGCGCGCTACCAGTTGGGGCGATAAGTTCGCGGTCAGCCTGTATGAGTCCAAAGTGCTCATCGTCGGAGGGGGAGGCATCACTGCCGAGCTGCTCCGTTTGCTCGAGCCCTTTTTGTGCCCGGTCACCGTGGTGCGAAACTCGGGTGCACCAATGCCGGGTGCAACGTTGACTATCGGCCTAGACGAACTAGACGAACACTTGCCCGATGCCGACTTCGTAGTCGTGGCCGCGGCCCTCACACCGCAGACCGAAGGACTTTTCGATTCAAAACGGTTCTCGAAGATGAAGTCAACCGCTTATCTGATCAATGTAGCCAGGGGTAAGCACGTTGTGACCGGAGATCTCATCAATGCTCTCAACTCTGGTCAAATTTCCGCCGCCGCACTAGACGTTACCGATCCCGAACCGCTTCCTGACGGGCATCCGCTCTGGTATCTGAGTAACTGCCTGATTACCCCGCACACCGCCGACACTCCGGCTCAAGTGACTCGAATGCTGGCTGAGCGAATTTTGGTAAATGTGAAAGCGTTCTGCACAGGTGGCGTAATGGTCGGCTTGGTCGACAAAAAACTAGGCTACTGAGCCTTCTCGTTCATCCGTGCCTCGAATATCGACCCGAAGTTTCCTGCGGTACATTTCTTTGGTATTGTTAGACGCGTTGTTCATTCCTCGGTAGCTCAATTGGCAGAGCAATCGGCTGTTAACCGATAGGTTCTTGGTTCGAGTCCAAGCCGGGGAGCCAGTTCTTTTCTAAACACCGCCAGCGGTTTTTCAGGAGGCCACGTGATTAAGTGGTTTCTGCAGCGAGAATGGCTCTCGGTTTCAGTAGTCGGCACAGCCGCAATCATTGTTTTCGTATCAATCGACTTTCTCTTTCAAGGCCCCTTAGCAATCGGTCCGGCCGCTCTAATCGCCTCCAGCCTCTTTTTCAGCAGACGTTGGCCCTATGTCGGCACGGCATTGGTCGCAGCAGGCACAATCTGGCAGCTAAACAGCGTGGCTGCTCCTCTCGTGTCTGGTGCTGCGAGTGCGCTTTCTCTTCTACTGGTCGCGGCCTTTGCAAGCTCTTTCTGGCGTCAGGTTGCCGTAATCGTCACCAACATCCTCGGAATTCTGGTGGTTTGGCAGTCAACCTTTGGCGCTAGCCCCGTGCTGCGTGAGTTTGGCATCTCGCTGACCGGCGAGAACGCGACATGGCTTACCTTTTTGCTTGGCTCGACTGCCGTTGTGTCGGTGAACAGCCTCAGCTGGATTCTCGGTCGCTTTCTCATCACGAGAGACACATACGTTGGTACGCCGCTAGACCGCGCCGTCATCACTCACACCCAGGCCAAACTTTCGCTCGACGTAGCCACCGCCAAGGAGCGGCTATCGATAGTCAGCGATTTGACCGACCTACTCATTCAGCGAATCTCAGCGGTGGTTAGCTTGGCAGAGGGTGCAAAGTTTGCCTCAAAGCGAGACCCAGAGTCGGCAATTCGCTCGCTTGATCGTATCGAATCATCGGCGCAATCAGCTCAGAGCGAGCTACGCAAACTCTACGACCTGCTACAAAAAGGCGCAGATCTTTCGGCCGCGCCGCCGAACATTGAAGACCTTGGACTACTCATGGTCCTAATGCGCGAATTGGGCTACAACGCCAAGATAAGCGTCGACGGAGAGCCCTTTGCCATAAATGAGGGTGCTCAGCTATGCGTTTACCGAATCGTGTTTGAGGCGCTCGAAAATGTAAAGAAAAATTCGGTAATCGGTGCAGATGTCACAGTTGACTTCTACTGGACCGCCGAAGGGCTTCAGGTTCTGGTTAAGGACAATGGCATTGAGGCTGCCCGCCGAACCAAAACCTCAACGGTAGAAGATTTGGCGAGCTACACGGTCGAAGACGACGTGGATGCACTGGTCAAGCCAATCACCGGTGCGACGTTGAACGCGATCAAGGAACGCGCATCTCTCTATGAGGGCAACATCGAAGTAACCAAGGTGCCAGGTGTCGGTTTCACTCTGAGCGCGATGTTCCCACACTTGAAAGCCGTCGCTGGTGAATAACACCATCCGCGTAGGCGTTGTCAACGCCGACGCAGACATCACCGCTGGTCGAAAGCTGGTTCTAGAGTCGACCGGCCGCATAACCCTCGTTCTCGACGAACAAAAACCCGAAGACCTACTCGATAAATTCGAAAACTATTTGATCGACGTTCTCTTGGTAGATCAGCGTTTGCGCGGAATGTCTGGAGTTGAACTTTGCGAAAGATTGACCAAGATCAAAATCGAGCAAGGAGTCGAGACTCGCCTTTTGGTGACCGCCGCGTTCGGGTCTCCGAGGCTGACCTTTGACGCACTTGTAGCCGGAGCGAATGCCGTTGTGACCCAAGACCAAGGACCTAAGGCGCTAATCGAGACTCTTGTCTCGTTGAATTCTCGCAAGCAACAGCAGAACTTTGAAGAGTTGAAAAAACTCGTGTCTAATTTAGACATCGACGCGAAAGAAGACCCTGTGGTTCAAGTGCTGCTCGAGTCATTCGATGAATTCGAAAAGAAACTCTTTGCAGAGATCGTTTCGGGCAATTCGATCGCCTCGGTCTCGGCAGCAAATGAAGTCGCCGGCTACCGAATCAGAAAAATCATGCAGCGCGCGATGGATCAACTCAAGTTAGCCACTCTGGAGCAACTTCAGTTGAGGTTGATTCAATCGGGAGAAGACCTTGGCAAAAACTAACTCTCTGTTGGTGACATCAGTCTCGGTCGGTCTAGCCACGGGTCTTTATGGCATCTCTTTCGGCGCGCTGTCGGTTGCGGCGGGCTTGGATGTCTGGCAAACCTGTGTTCTGAGTCTCTTGATGTTCAGCGGCGGCTCCCAGTTCGCCTTCGTTGGAGTCATAGCCGGTGGCGGCGTGGCGGCAATACCAGCGGCCATAGCCAGCGCTTGGATGATGGGTGTTCGCAACGGTTTTTACGCTGTGGCAATGGCACCAATTTTGCAGTTGCGAAAGCTGCAACGCGTCGCAGGCGCACAACTCACCATTGATGAATCAACGGGTGTGGCGCTAAGCCAAGCCGACACGGCTAAACAGAAGTTTGGCTTTTGGGCAACCGGAATCTCGGTTTTTGTCTTCTGGAATCTGCTGACCCTGCTTGGCGCTTTGCTGGGCGAACTGATGTCAGACCCTGCGGTCTGGGGGCTCGATGCCGCTGCTGCAGCCGCGTTCGTCGCGCTCGTCTGGCCTCGGTTGACTGATTCACCGATTCGGGTGGTGGCGATCTTGGCCTTCGCCGTAGCTATCTTGAGTAGCCCTTATGTGCCGCAAGGCATTCCAGTGCTATTGGCCGGCTTGGTTGCTGTGGCTGTTTGGGCGGCCGTTGGTTTGCGAAATCCGGAGAGTGAATGCTAATGGAGCTCTGGATTGCGGTAGTTGTTGCCTCGCTGTCCGTCTACTCATGGAAAATACTCGGATCAACCCTGCCCGAGCGTGTTCTGAATCATCCGAAAGTTAGCCGGCTAGCAACGTTTTTGACAGTGGCACTAATGGCCGGTCTGGTTGGCGTTCAAGGGTTTGTCGATAATCGAGAAATCACTCTGGATGCGCGGCTACCAGCGCTACTTATCGCTGTTGTTTTGGCAATCCTGCGCGTGCCGTTTATCTTGATTGTGATTGCCGCAGCTGCTACCGCCGCGGGAGTGCGCTTTTTCTTTTGATCTAGTCTTCTAGGTGATCTTTACCGGGAAGCCAGGTGAGTCCATCCTCGCCCCATCCGTTTTCGTTGATGATTTCTTTGGCATCAGAGAAGTGTGGTTCGGCAAGCCTGTCAACATATAAAGTGCCGTCGAGGTGGTCGTATTCGTGTTGAAAGATGCGAGCAAACCATCCGGATGCTTCAATCGACACGGGGTTCTGCTGCAAGTCAACGCCGGTCAGTCTGGCCCAATCGGCGCGTTTGAGTGGAAACCTTTCGCCAGGTACCGAAAGACAGCCTTCAAGTTCGGTATCCCAATCCGCTTGACCCGACTCAATCTCTCCGATTTCAAGCGACGGGTTGATCACAACGCCGCGCCGAGGGTTGCCCTCGTCGTCGTCATAGTCATATACGAACACTCGCAGGCCGATACCCACCTGGGTCGCCGCCAAGCCAACACCAGGCGCTTTATCCATGGTGTCGAACATGTCTTCAACCAGCGTTTTCAATTCGTTGTCAAAAACAACAACCTCGCGGGCACGATTGTGAAGAACTGGATTTCCAGTGATACAGATTGGTCGTATAGCCATTAGAGAAGTTTACCTATTTGGGGAAAGGCGCTTACCCCGGATTTGCTCCAGAAAAAGGTAGGCTTTGGCTGATGGGAAGGTTTATCAGGGTGGCAATCTCATGCGTCTTTTAGCTATTTGTCTTTCGTTGGCCGCCGCCGTGGCGTTGGCGTTCGGGGCGCAATATCAGAACATGGCCGTCGCTGGGGGTCAGTCGAAGAACTCTGACGGCAAGCGAGTCGGTTTTCGAGCGCTAGCAAAGTTGATTAGCAACCCTCGCTGGCTCATCGGCATGGCTTTTCTGGCGACCGGGGCCGGGCTTCAAATAGCCGCCTTGTCGCTCGCCCCGCTAATCGTGGTTCAACCACTGGGCGCAATAGCGCTCGTGATCACGGCGCTGTTGAACTCGAGGTCGACCAAAACTGTCATCACAAAAGCGACCTGGTTGGCAATCACACTTTGCACGGTTGGCATTGCAATCTTCGTGGCTGTCGCGGCAAATGTGGCTGGTGAGAAACCGAATCTAAACGACGGCGACCTGGCTCAAATACTTTTGGTACTCGGTGTTGTTGTCGCTGTTTTCACTGTTGGCTTCTTCACCTTCGCCAAGCGTGCCAAAGCGATCACCTTCATTCTCGGGGCCGGTATTCTCTATGGCTTCGTGGCTTCGCTGATCAAGGCCGTCGTGCAGCGTATTTCGCAGCAAGATTTTTCACTTCTCACGCTTGTTTGCCTTGTGGTAATCGGGCTCGCTATCTTGCTGGGCGGCTGGTTCGTGCAAAACGCCTATGCCAGCGGCCCACCTGACCTTGTCATTGCTGGACTAACCGTTGTCGATCCTATGGTGGCCATCATGGTGGCCATCGTGATTTTGGGCGAGGCACAATCGGCGGATGCTCTGACTCTCGCCATTTTCATCGCCACCGCTCTCGTTGCCATCGTCGGCGTTTGGCTGCTGGCCAAGGTTCACCCAGAGCTCAGAGAGAAAGCGGCAGACTAAGCATGCCGAGCCGTTATCCAGCTCCGAAGCCGTTAGTCGTGGTGATTGGTTGCGACACCTTTCCTCCAGACATTAACGGTGCCGCGAGATTCGCAGAACGCCTGGCCGCCGGACTACAGGGCCGAAATCACGAGGTGCACGTGATAGCACCTTCGACAAACAAACGTTATGGCGTCTACCGCGAGGTGCACGCTGGAGTTCCAATCGTGGTGCACCGCCTGAAGTCATACCCCGTGCCTCAACATAAGTTTTTACGTTACATTTCACCATTTGGGCTTCGCAGTCGCTTGGTGAAACTAATTAAGAACATCGCGCCCGACGTGATTCACATTCAATCTCACCTGATGGTCGGTCGATTCCTCACCAGTGTTGCGCGACAACTCGACATTCGTCTGGTTGCGACCAACCACACCATGCCCGAGAATTTGGTTCGCTACTCGTTGTTGGTACCCAAGCTTTTCGAGCGTTTGGCCATGCGCTTAGCCTGGGCAGACACCGGCAACATCGTGAGCCGCGCATCCGTGGTCACGACGCCCACGCGAAAAGCAGCAGAGATACTGAACCGAGCCACAGGAATCGACGGTATTTACGCCATCTCATGCGGAATCGATTCGCGCCCATTCGCTTCGGCGACCCCTGTTTCGAACCGGAAACCGAGAGCATTGTTTCTAGGGCGACTCGATTATGAGAAACACGTCCACATTCTCATCGAGGCCTTCTCAAAGTTGCCCTCCAGCTCAGATGCAGTTCTAGAAATCGTGGGCGATGGCTCAGAACGAGAAAGCCTCGAATCCTGGGCGCAGGAGTGCGGCATAGCAAACCGAGTGGTTTTTTCTGGTTCGATTCCAGACAGTGAACTTGCGGCGGCTTATGCTCGCGCATCCGTGTTTGTCATGCCATCGATTGCAGAGCTTCAGTCGATTGCAACCATGGAGGCCATGGCCAGCGGACGACCTGTGCTAGCCGCAAACGCAGCAGCATTGCCGCACCTAGTTCATGATGGCGAAAATGGGTTTCTATTCGCACCAGACAACGTCGAGCAGCTGACCGATCTTCTTGACCGAGTCTTTGCTATGAACGACGCTGAGTTGCAGACTCTCGGTGATAAGTCGCTTCACCTCATACAGTCTCATGACATCAATCGCACGCTCGACGCTTTCGAAAAGATTTACCAAAACCAGATGGCCGATCTAAGTGACACAGTCGACAACGAACCCGATTATCAACTGGCGACCAGCTCAATAGCCATAGTCAAAAGCAGTGCAAGTTCGGCCAGAGCTGCCGCGGCCACGGCTCGTGGCAACTTGACGAATCTCAGGTCAGGTGTCGTTGAACGACTAAACGGGGTCAGAGGTGAAACGTTAGAAAGATTTGATGACCTAAGGTTCGAGGTCACCCGGCACACCTCAAAGGCAACACGCAAGATTACGAAATCTATTGCACGTGCGTTGGATAGATTCCGCAACAGAGACGAGTAGTCTTTATCTGGTGACGGGGGCGTTAGCTCAGCCGGTTAGAGCAGCGGACTCATAATCCGTCGGTCGCGGGTTCAAGTCCCGCACGCCCCACTTAGACGATCGTCTACACCGCACGGCTGAATGCAGTCGAAACTTTGTGTAATACCATTACGCATGACTTCAATTGCAGTGATCGGCGCTGGTTGGCGCGCACAATTCTTCATTCGACTGGCACAAATGATGCCCGAAAAGTTCGAAATTGTCGGAGTGGTAGCCCGAAAAGAAGATGTGAGAACGGCACTTAGCCTCGAGTTCGGCGTTCAGACCTTTTCTTCAGTCAGCCAATTGCTCAGCCACAAAAAACCCGACTTCGCGATTAGTAGCGTGTCATGGGACGCGAATCCTGGAATTGTTCAAGAACTAGTCAAGGCAGGCGTTCACGTGCTGTGCGAAACGCCACCGGCTCCAACGCTCGAGGCTCTTCAAGAACTATGGAAACAGGTTGGTTCGTCGGGGCTGGTTCAGGTTGCAGAACAGTACCTCTATCTGCCAGGCCACCGCGCTCGCTTGGCAATAACCGAATCGGGCGAGATTGGCGAGATAGGCTCGGTTGAGATTTCTTCGACACACGGATATCACGCTGTATCGATAATGCGTGGTTTTCTGAAGCCCGGCTATGAGCCCACCACGATCACGACACGACAATTTGAGGCCCCCTTGGTCGACCCGCTCTCACGCGCGGGATGGAATCAAGATTTAAGTCCGAAGAACGCAAAAACCACAATTTCCCTGCTCGATTTTGCTTCTGGCAAATCTGGCCTCTATAACTTCGTAGACAATCAATGGCACAACCAACTGCGCCACCGTCGAATTGTCGTTCGCGGCAGCAGGGGAGAGCTAGTCGATGATGCAGTAATTCGATTGACCGATGGTCCGGCAATCACGAAATCCCGAATTGAAAGATATCAGCTCGGATATGACCTCAATTTGGATGGTTTTGACACCGAACATCTTTCGTTCGACGGCAAGGTTGTTTTCCAGAACCCGTTCACCGGACTGCGCCTTATGGATGAAGAGATCGCCATCGCCCAACTTATGTCTCAAATGGCTGATTGGCTCGAGGCTAAAGCCGAAGCACCATACCCTTTGGCCGAGGCCTGCCAGGACCATTTGATATCCCTTGCAATCGATGAATCAATCTGCACCGGCAACAACGTGACCACCCAAAAGCAAGCTTGGGCAAGCTAGTTCTCCTCAACCAACTAGTAGTTCTGGCAGGCATGAACAATTGAACGGATAGGGGCTTTAGTTCAGCTGAATAGGGCAGGGGACCGATAATCCATCGGTTGCGGGTGCAAGTGCCACACCCCCACCACTTTCTATTACGTTTTGATAACACCGCGCGCTGAAATCGCTTCCAATTCTTTCATTTCACGAGCCGCAACTTAGGCTAGAGACATCCATCTCAAGCAATCGGAGAAATCAAAGATGTCTTCTACCTTCAAGCGCGCCATCGGCTTTTTTGTCAGCCTCTTTATGGCCTTCGGATTCATCTCGGCGACCGCAAGTTCTGCAAGCGCTCTGCCAGAGAACGTCACTCTAACTGTTCACTACAACCGCACGGCGGGGGACTACGAGGGCTGGAATGTTTACCTCTGGCGCAACGTCGATGGCAATGGTGACAAAGAGGTAAAGGCGGCAGGTTTTGATTTCACTACCGAAGATGATTTCGGCAAGATTGCCGTTGCGCAAGTAGACGCCATGGCCGCATTCAAGGACCTTGGTTTCATTATTCGTAAGGGCGCTTGGGTAAAGAAGGAGGGCCCGGCCTGTGGCCCAACCAAGAACGGTGACCGCTTCGCGACCATCGCAGAGTCTGGAATTGCAGAGATTTGGATCAAGCAAGACGACTGCACCATCTACACCGAAGCACCGACTGTAGAACCTCCAAAGCCAGCAATCGTTAGCGCAAGCATCGACGACCTTAACAAAATCACCGTAGTTCTCAACCAGCAGTTCCAGCCAGTCGCCAACAGCGCCAACGGTTTTACCGTCTCTGGTGGATTGACCGTCACATCGGTCGCACTAAAGGGTGGAAACGGAACCTCTTCGAGCATGCTCACTTTGACACTCAGTGATGAGATCGAGTTCGGTACCAGCTACACGGTCACCCACACCGGACCTGATGCCGATTCAACCTTTGGAACCAAAGCTGCCTCTGTAGGTAACGTTATGAACTCTGATGGTTTCAACGACGCCTTCCACTACACCGGAAACGACCTCGGTGCAACGTACACCAAGGCTTCAACTACTTTCCGTGTTTGGGCACCAACCGCTTCTGACGTCAAACTAGCTACCTTCGAGTCGGCTACTTCGTCATCGGCTACCGCTACCGAGTACCAGATGGTCAAGGGACTCAAGGGAACCTGGCTTGTTACGCTTCAGGGCGACAAGGCCGGAACTATCTACGCCTACCGAGTCACTCGAAACGGCGAAAAGGTCGGTGTAATCGACCCGTATGCTCGCGCCAGCACCGTAAATGGCGGACGTGGAGTGGTGGTTGACCTTGATGCAACCAACCCAGCGAACTGGTCAGAGACTAAGCCTGCATTCAGCGGCCGCAACGTGGATGCTTCGTTCTATGAGCTTCACGTTCGTGACTTCTCGAAAGACGCTTCCAGCGGAATCTCGGCTAAGAACCGCGGTAAGTACACCGCGTTCACCGAGAACAACACCAGCTTCAGCTGGTCGGTAACTACGACCGACTCGAAGACCAAAAAGAAGGTAACCAAGAAGTACACCACCAAGACCGGAATTTCAGCGATCAAGGACCTGGGCATCACGCACGTTCAGTTGCTACCGATCTACGACTTCGCATCTGGTGGAGACGAAACCAGTCCTTCCTTCAACTGGGGCTACGACCCAGACAACTACAACGTTCCAGAGGGTCAGTATTCGACCGACCCAACCAACCCAACCAAACGCATCAACGAGTTGAAGCAGGCCGTTCAGGCAATGCACGACAACAAGTTGCGCGTGATCATGGACGTTGTTTACAACCACGTAGCCAATGCCGGCAACTTCTCGTACGAGCAGATCGTGCCTGGCTACTTCTTTAGAACCGATGACACCGGAGCGCTTCTAAACGGCACCGGCTGTGGCAACGAAGTTGCTTCGGAGCGAGCCATGGTGAGCAAGTTCATCGTCGACTCTGTCAAGTACTGGGCGACCGAGTACAACCTAGACGGCTTCCGTTTCGACCTGATGGGCATCCTAGATGTAACCACCATGCAGAACGTTCGTGAAGAGCTAGACAAGATTGACCCAAGCATCATCGTTATCGGTGAGGGCTGGAACATGGGTGGGCTGCCTGAAGACCAGCGCGCGACCCAGGTCAACATTTCTAAGCTCGACGGAATCGCCGCCTTCAACGACCAGATTCGCGATGGCATCAAGGGTTCTGTGTTCAACGCAGACGAAAAGGGCTGGGCAACCGGCAACACCGGACGCCGCGGTGACGTTGTTGCCGGTATCACCGGAAACGTGGCATACAGCGCCTCAGTAACCGCCAACTGGATTACTAATGACCCGGGCCAGTCGGTTAGCTACGTTGAAGCTCACGACAACCTAACCCTTGCCGACAAGCTGTTCTCTTCGGTAAACACCAACGCAACAACTCGTTCGAAGTTGCACCGCTTTGCATCGTCGATTGCGTTCCTAGCTCAGGGTCTGCCGTTCATTCACGCAGGTCAGGAGGTTGAGCGCACGAAGGGTGGTGATGACAACTCCTACCAGTCGAGCGACTCTGTGAACTCGATGAAATACAAGCAGCGCGTCACCTACGCGACTTCGTTGAACTACTTCAAGGGTTTGATTTCGCTTCGCAAGGCACACCCTGCGTTCCGCATGGCAACCACCAGCGACATCAAGAAGAACCTAACTTTCTTGAACACCTCTGACACCGTGATTGCCTACAAGCTAAACGGTGCCGGTGTTGGCGACAAGTGGGGAACCATCGTGGTTATTCACAACGCGGGCAATTCAAGCGCAAGCGTGACTTTGCCAGGCGGAAAGGCCAACTGGAAGGTCGTTGTGAACGGCGACAAGGCCGGAGTTGCGACACTGGCTACCTTGAAAGCCACAAACAAGGCTACGGTTCCAGCAGGAACCACCTTGGTGGTTTACAAGTAGTTCAAAACTAAAGATCAGTGGCGGGTGAACAGTGTTTGCCCGCCACTTATCGTTTTAACCACGTGGATGCTCGGCAGCAGCGTCGCGTCTTCGAACGGGTCAGCATCCAGCACCACAAAGTCTGCGGCGTTACCCGGTAGCAGTGAACCGCGGTTGGTTATACCGATTTGCTCAGAGCTCGCTGCACTGTAGGCGTTGAGAGCTTGCTCGAGAGATATCGCTTGTTTTACGTTGTGTCGCTCGGTCTCGCCTGGAACCTGCCTTTTTACGGCCGTAAACGCTCCGAGAAGCGGATTTGGGTCGCTAACCGGCCAGTCACTTCCAAAGCTGATCTTCGCGCCTGCGTCGACCACATCGCGAATGCGATAAAGCTCTTCGACTCGGCTACCTAGGTGCGGGCGGCAAGAGTTCAACATGCCGTCTGGTCTGCCCCAGAGTGGCTGAAAATTTGCGACAACGTCGAGTTTTGCGAAGCGGTCGACATCTTGGTCGTGAACCAGTTCGAGGTGAGCCATCACGGCAGGCAAGGGGAGCGAGCCCAACTGCTTAGTGCAATGCTCAACGGCATCTAGAGCGAGCGTGCTGGCCGCGTCGCCAATGGCGTGAAGGTGCAGCTGAAAACCCGCCCTCGAGGCAGCTAACGTCGCCTCAAGAAGGTTCTCGCGGGTCCAAACCGGGTTACCAAACTCACCGGTCGACTCATAGGCCTGCGAAACCGATGCGGTAGCGCTGCCGAATACGCCGTCCAAGAAAAACTTCACCGTCCGGGCGTGCAGCAGGGGGTTGCCAATTCGCACGGCTTCGGCGCGAGCATCCGTGCTCTCGGTCAGACGGGTATGCCAATTGCTTGGTTGCCACCAGAACCCCAGGTTGGTGTAAACCTTGAGCCTCGCCTGAGCTGCGGCTTGCAAATAAACCCCCGCCAAGTCATCATCAACCCAGGCGTCTTGCACCGCCGTTATGCCTAACCGAAGCATTTCGTCGTGTGACCATTCGAGAGCCGCGAACTCCTGCGCGAGCGAAGGCTTGGGTTGGTGGTTGAAAATCAAGTCTTTTGCATCGGTCTCGCGAAAGACTCCCGTTGGTCTTCCATCGGCGTCAACATCGACAACACCTTCAGAAACTTCAGACGCACGTTCACTAACGCCGGCGCGACGCATGGCCTCGGTGTTCACCCAAATGGTGTGGTGGTCGTCGCCGTGCAGAATGACTGGTCGATCTGGCGCAACTTCGTCGAGCCAAGTTGCCAAAAACTTTCCGTCAGGCAAAATGCTTCGGTCATAAGCGCCGCCGATTACCCAGTCATCGCCCGGGTTTGCTGCCATCCAAGCGGCGACCGCTTGCTGAATTTCTCGGATGCTGCGAGCCGTTGTAATCGCCGGCCCGGCGTGTTCGCGCCCTGCCAGAACCGGATGCGCGTGGCCGTCGGTGAACGCTGGAACGATGACCGCACCGGCGCAGTCGATTACCTCATCGCAATCAATCTCGTTCGAAGCAATCTGTTTGCCGTCAACCGTTAGGCTGTGCGAAAAACCTAGCCCAGCACCGAGCCAAACCTTGGCGTTACTGTAGCGGGTTGGCACCAGCGGCCTCGCACTCTTTGAAGTAGCAGCTGGCACAAAGCGACTCGTAGGTCACCACATCGCCGTCAATGGCGACCTGGTTGCCGGTGAAGATAAAGTCACCGCCGAGCTTGCGTGCGTTGAACATGGCCTTCTTGCCACAGCGGCAAATGGTCTTCAGCTCTTCGAGTGTGTGGGCAATCTCCAGTAGGCGCAGAGAGCCAGGAAATCCCTTGGTCTGAAAGTCGGTGCGAATGCCGTATGCGAGAACCGGCACACCGTCTAGAACTGCAATCTCGAGTGCTTGGTTCACCTGGTCGCGAGTCAAAAACTGCGCTTCGTCGATTAGCAGGCAAGAGATGGGGGAGTTGCTTCTGGCTCGATGCTCGTTGGCCAACAAGGTGAATTCGACCCGAAGGTTTTCATTCGGCGAGACCAGCAGGTCAACGCTGCGTTCGACGCCGAGGCGAGACACAATCGCGTCTTCGCCTTTGCTGTCGGTGTTTGGCTTTGCCAGAATCACGGCTTGACCGCGCTCCTCATAGTTGTGGGCAACTTGCAACAGCGCCGTACTCTTTCCAGAGTTCATCGCACCGTGTCTGAAGTAAAGTTTCGCCATCTCGTAGCCTCCTAGAAACCACCCTAAACGACTTTGACAGCAGCGCATCGAAGGCGTAACCTAGAGCCTCACGCATTGGTCGCTTAGGTCGTAAGGGAAGACGTACCTAGAAAAGCGAGGTGTGTGCGTTGAGCAATAACAACTGCTCGTTCCTGATCGTGCACGAAGCCGATTCGGGTCGACTTGGGCTGATTCGAGCTCTCATTCAATCGCGTCTTCCTGACGCCGACTTTGGCGACTCATCCGCTCTTGTAGAGGCATCTTTTGCCGCAACTTCAACTCAGGCTATCGATTTAGTAACCGCCATTTCCAAACTTGGCGACGTGACTTTCGAGATGATTTGCCTAGACGGCACGGATGCTCGCCGCTGGGTCTTCGTGCCAACCCTCGGCCTTGGCTCGGTAGCCATCGACCAAGCGGGCAACCACATCCTGGGTGAAAACGAGTTGCTCGAGCTCGTGCGTCGCGCGAACCACAACGGTCTCAAATTGGAACGACTAATTCGGCAGGCGCTGTTGAGCTCATGGGATGAGTGTCTCGAAGAACTTCGCGAAAAGCAGCTTGACTATGCCGGTTCGGCTCGTCGTGTTGGCTAGTACTTTCTGAACGCTATAACGGCGTTGTGGCCACCAAAGCCAAACGAGTTGCTGATGGCGAGTAGGTTCTCACCTTTGAACTCGCGCGGGCTGACCACAACATCCAACGGAATCTCAGGGTCTTGATCGTCAAGGTTGATGGTCGGTGGAATCACGCCTTCGTGCAGTGCCAAAACTGTGAAGATTGCCTCGATTGCACCAGCGCCGCCTAGCAGGTGGCCGGTCGATGACTTGGTTGCTGTTACGGCAATGCCCGGCAGTAGGTCTCCAAATACTCGCTTTAGCGCGTTGTACTCAGCGATGTCGCCAACCGGGGTAGAGGTAGCGTGCGCATTGATGTGCTTGACGTCTTCGATCGTCGCGCCAGCCTGCTTCAAGGTGGCTAGAACCGCACGTGCAGCGCCCGAACCTTCAGGGTCTGGAGCTGTGATGTGATACGCGTCAGAGGTGACGGCACCGCCGGCTAGTTCGGCATAAATCTTTGCGCCGCGAGCCAGGGCGTGTTCTTCGGTTTCAAGAACAAGAGCTGCGCCACCTTCACCCATCACGAATCCGTCTCGGTTCGAGTCGTATGGGCGTGATGCTCGAGCGGGTTCATCGTTTCGCTTTGAGAGCGCGTGCATCGCTGCGAACGCAGAAACAGGCAGTGCGTGAATCGCGGCCTCACAGCCACCGGCAACAACGATGTCAACTTCGCCGGTTTGCAGGCGGTTGTATGCGTTGGCGATCGCTTCGGTAGAGGATGCACACGCAGACACTGCGGTTCGAACTCCGCCGCGCGCGGCGATGTCCATTCCAACCGCAGCAGCAGGGCCGTTAGGCATAAGCATTGGAACCGTCATTGGTAGAACGCGGCGTGGGCCACGTTCTTTCAGTGTGTCGAATGCGTCGAGGAGCGTCCAGACACCACCGATACCGGTTGAGAACTCGACCGCGAGGCGCTCGGGGGCGACTTCGGGGCTACCCGCGTCGGCCCAAGCCTCTCGGGCTGAGATCATTGCGAACTGGCTCGATGGGTCAAGACGTTTTACCTCTTGTGGGGTTAGCACGTCGGCCGAAGCAACCGCTGCCTGACCGGCAAAGGTGACTGGCACCTCATACTGCGCGATCCATTCCTTTTCGATGGTTGAGATGCCAGACTCGCCGGCCAGCAAACGCTGCCAGGTAGTTTTGACGTCACCACCTAGAGGAGTGGTCGCACCGATTCCGGTGACAACGATTTTCTTCGACACGGTTGCTATACCCGCGTGTGACTAGCTAGCGCTAACGATGAAGTTAACGGCGTCGCCAACGGTCTCGAGGTTCTTTACCTCTTCGTCAGGAATCTTGACGCCGAACTTGTCTTCGCAGTTCACAACGATGGTCATCATCGAGATCGAGTCGATGTCGAGGTCGTTGGTGAAGTGCTTGTCTAGAGCTACGGCGTCGGTTGCGATGCCGGTTTCTTCGTTTACGATCTCGGCCAGACCAGCGAGAACTTCAGTCTGCGAAAGTGCCATGGGGGTTTCTCCTTATTGGTTGATTTACCATTACTGATTTTAGGGCAGGACTACCACTTGGGCGGCGAAGGCAAGCCCTGCGCCAAAACCAATTTCAAGTGCGTACCCGCCCGATTTCACCGCGCCGGTGCGAAGAAGCTCGTGCATTGCCAGCGGCACGCTAGCCGCCGAGGTGTTTCCGGTGTTCACAATGTCTCGTGCAACGGCTACATTTTCGGGCAAATCAAGTTGCTTCACCATTTCATCAATGATGCGGATGTTCGCCTGGTGGGTCACGAGCGCCGAGAGGTCGCTCGCCTCGATGCCGGCTGCCTCAAGTGCTTGCTTGGCAACCTTGGCCATTTCCCAAACTGCCCAGCGGAATACCGTCTGACCCTCCTGGCGAATGGTAGGCCAGCTCGATTTGCCGTCGCGGTAGTCGAGCATGCTCGAGGTCATTCCAACAGCTTCCCATTTCGAACCGTCAGAACCCCAAACAGTTGGACCGATTCCGGCGTATTCGCTTGGCCCAACGATTGCAGCGCCAGCACCATCACCGAGTAGGAACGAGATGGTGCGGTCGGTTGGGTCGATAACATCGCTGAGTTTTTCTGCTCCGACAACTAGGACAAACTTCGCTACCCCCGAGCGAACCATTGCGTCAGCCTGAGCGATGCCATAGCAGTAGCCGGCACAGGCAGCAGAAATGTCGTAGGCCGGGGCAGGGTTTGCGCCAACCAACTCGGCTAGTAGGGTAGCGGCCGATGGCGTGGCGTGCTGGTGAGTAATCGTGCTGAAAATAACCGCGCCGATTTCTTTCGGGTCGATTCCAGCACCCTTGATTGCCTCGTTAGACGCGGCAACTGCCATGTCCATCAGGCTGGTGTCTGCTCCCGCGCGGCGTCGGGTGACGATTCCGGTGCGCTGGCGAATCCACTCGTCACTTGAGTCAATTGGGCCGGCGACGTCATCGTTGGTGACTACCAACTCACCGCGCGCAGCGCCTAGCGCATAGATTCGCGAGTACTTGACTGTGTCGTACTGCTTTAGTTCTGGCTTAGTCATGTTGATTAACTTCTAACTGTGGTTTGCAATCAGTTCTCGAGCGGCGTCGAGTTGGTCAGGGGTTTTTAGAGCGAGAATTTCTACTCCGGGAAGTGCACGTTTGGCCAGGCCTGCCAGCGCGCCGGCGGGTGAAACTTCGAGCACGGCGGTGACTCCGGCGTCGGCGAATGCTTGCATGCTAGCATCCCAGCGAACAGAGCTAGCCACCTGACCAACCAGAAGGTCAACATACTCTCTGCCATCGGTGATTTCTTGACCGGCTTGGTTTGACCAAATGCGTCGGGTCGGCGATGCGGCTGCCAGCCCCGAGGCAAAACTCGCCAATTCAGCAACCGCAGGCTCCATGTAACGGGTGTGGAAAGCACCGGCAACCTGCAATTGAATAACGCGTGCCCCAGCCGGGCCTTCTGCAACCAAGGCTGCAATCGCCTCGGCGCTGCCTGCGGCAACAATCTGACCAGCGCCGTTGAAGTTCGCCGGGTAGAGGTCTAACTGTTCTAGCCGTTCGAGAACAACGCTCTGTTCACCGCCAAGAACGGCAGCCATCGAGGTTGGTTCGAGTGCAGCGGCCGCTGCCATTGCGCGCGAACGAACCGAGACGGCGCGAATGGCGTCTTCAGGAGTAAGAATGCCAGCCAGGGCAGCGGCTGAAAACTCTCCGACCGAGTGACCTGCGACAGAACTGAAGCCGGAGCCCAACTCAAGTGCCGAAGCGATGCTAGCCGCCACGATGAGCGGCTGAGCTACAGCGGTGTCTCGGATCGTGTCTGCATCACTCTCGGTGCCGTGCTTTGCAATGTCGATGCCAGAAGCCTCAGACAGAGATGCGATCACGGAGGCAAACGAATCGAGTTCTAACCAGGGTTCTAAAAACCCAGGAGTTTGACTACCTTGACCTGGGCAGAGAATAACCAACATCTATTT
>JAURIU010000030.1 GCA_030832605.1 Rhodoluna sp.
CGATTGGGTTTCCGTAGAGGAACTCAAAAAGCACGACCCGTGCACCACGGGAATCTTTTGTTTCGCCAAGTTGACTCGTGATTTTGAAAGGGAGATTCGATCGAACCGAGGAGCCGAGGGTGCGCAGCACTTGCGTTTCGACGTCGAGTTCAAGAGCGCCAGCCCGAGATTGCGGGGTTCTAGCAACAAAGTGTTCACCGCTTGTCGAGGTAAGTAGCGCAGAATCGAATAATCCGGTGCCGCCAGCACTTAGTTTCTTAACCGAGGTGAATGTCAGACTCGGAACTGCCGCCTTCGCAAGGGCGGCTAAAATCAAGGGAGATTTGCCCATGGCATTCAGGTTAGAAGTATCTTGACCAAACACCCTGCATCGCCACGCACCCAACGAAGTGAGTCACCATGAGACATTTGCCAGAAGGCGAGTTGAATCTCGTTCTGGCGCGCCATGCCGTTGACCGCGATTACCTTTCTCGCAGCCGCCCCGATCTTTTTGACGAGCTATGGCAAAACCCGCTGACCAGAGTGCTGGCCATGTACGAGGGCCAAGTTTTGTTGCTCGAAACCGAGGGCAGGGTTCAGCCTGCACTTCGCCTGCTCGAAGTCGATGCAGTGCCGAGTGCGCAGTTGCGCGTTTATTTGGGTAAGAGCGTGGATGCTTCGGCCAACGAACCTGCACAAACCCCAGTCGTACTAGCGGTGTTGAGTAAAAACGCCGCAGACCTTGTCGAACCAGACTCAGCAAAGTGGCACAACTTGAGAAAATCTGGCGCTGGACTCTCGGATCGTGACGCCGGCCTGTTCACCCAGGCGTTGGCTCTTGCCAATTGGCACGACACCCACAAGCACTGCCCGAGTTGTGGCACGCCATCGGTCGTTGAGCAGGGTGGCTGGGTGCGTCGCTGCTTCAAAGACGATCAAGAAACCTACCCGCGAACCGACCCGGCAATCATCGTTGCCATAGTTGACGCACAAGACCGCATTCTGCTTGGTTCACAAGGTGTTTGGGAGCAAAACCGTTGGTCGATTCTGGCCGGATTTGTCGAACCGGGGGAGTCGCTGGGGGCTGCGGTGATCAGAGAAATGTTTGAAGAGTCGGGGCTGGTTGTCGAAGATCCGCAGTACCTTGGCAGCCAGGCTTGGCCTTTTCCTTATTCGCTAATGCTTGGGTTCAGTGCTCGGGTTAGCGATTCATCACCGAGCATGGTCGCCGACGGCATCGAGATTGAAAAGCTTCGTTGGTTTAGCCGAGAAGAACTAGGCGCTGCAGCGCACGAAATGCTGCTGCCGAATCGAATCTCGATTGCTCGCGCGATAATCGAGCGCTGGTATGGCGAAAAGCTAGTCTCTGCGACAGAGACCGGAGCCTAAAGTGCAGCCGGAACAGATTCTCGAGCGGCTCGACCCGGAACAACGCGAAGCCGCTATTTCACTGGTCGGCCCAACCTGCATTCTTGCCGGAGCTGGCACCGGAAAAACTCGCACCGTGACCCACCGAATCGCTTACGGAATAGCTAAAGGTTATTTTGCTGCAAATCGAATTCTGGCACTCACCTATACAAACCGTGCCGCCGGCGAAATTCGTGCAAGACTTCGCCAGCTCGGAATCACGGGGGTGTCTGTAAAGACTTTCCACGCGGCAGCGCTCGCGCAACTTCAGTATTTCTGGCCACAGTTTGCGGGCATCCCAGCGCCTTCGGTTATTGAGTCAAAGGCAAAACTCATTTTTCAGGTGGCTGAAACGCTGAAGCTAAAATTCGACACTGCCGCCATTCGTGACATTGCCGCCGAAATCGAATGGCGCAAATTTTCGATGCTCTCACTCGACGACTATGAACAACTCGCGAAAAACCGGCCAAAGGTCGCAGGGCTAAGTGCCGAGGTTTTGGTGCAACTGCAGAGAGGTTACGAAGCAGCCAAGATTGCCTCTAATCGGCTCGACTGGGAAGACGTTCTGATTCTGACACTCGGAATGCTGCGCGCCGAGCCGCGGGCGCTGGCTCATGTTCAGCAGCAATATCGATTTTTTACAGTTGACGAATACCAAGACATTTCGCCTCTGCAGCACGAATTACTCGACCTCTGGCTCGGCGACCACCAAGATCTCTGCGTGGTCGGCGACCCCAACCAAACCATCTACTCGTTCACCGGTGCGACCAGCGAATATCTGCACAACTTTGCCAATCGCTACGAAGCGGCAACGTTGGTTTCACTCACCCGAAACTACCGATCGACCCAAGAAATCGTGTCTTTCGCAAACAAGCTCACGCGCGATGCGACCGACATGAGCCCGCTGGTCTCGCAGGGTGCGCTCGGCACTGCTCCGCTCATCCGCGCGTTTGATTCGCTGGCCGATGAAGCGAAAGCTATCGCCAAATCGATTTCAGACCGACTCGAGCAAGGCATCAGCCCGGCCGAGATCGCCGTGCTCTATCGCGTAAACGGGCAGGCCGAGCCAATTGAGCACGCTTTATCGGCCCTTGGCATCGACTATCAGGTTCGCGGTGGCGAGCGTTACTTCAGTCGCCAGGATGTTCAGCAGGCCCTTGCGGCATTTAGAGTCGAGGCGCTGAGCTCGCCAGACGCACCAAGTTTTGAAGCAGTGTCGAAGGTGTTGCGTTCCCTCGGCTGGACCACCAGCGCTCCGGCAGAACGCGGAGCCGCCTATGAGCGTTGGGAAGCGCTCAACGCTCTGATGCAGATTCTCGAAGAACAAGTTGAAGAATTGACCCTCTCCGACTTTTCGAAAGAACTCGAAGAGCGCGTGCGTTCGCAGCACGAGCCGGTTAAGGCCGCGGTTACGCTGGCGACGATGCACTCGGCAAAGGGCCTTGAGTGGGATGTCGTCTATCTGGCTGGGCTGACCGACGGCTACTTGCCGATCGGCTACGCCAAGACCGAAACCGAAATCGCCGAGGAGCGCAGGCTGTTTTATGTCGGGGTCACCAGAGCGCGAAAGCAACTTTCGCTCTCATACCCGAGCGCTGATGTGCCAGGTGGCCGCAAGCGCGAACCTTCGCGGTTCTTGAAACTCGTTACCGCATAGTCGACTCGACCTCCGATTGCTGGCAGCGGCAGTCCGGGTCGATCTGCCACACCTCTTGACTCAATCGACCCGTTCGATGATCAATGATCGTGGCCTGGTTATCGCCGATCGCACCAGAATCGACCCAACTCAGGGTTCTCTCTAGCGCAAGCCCTGCGCAAAGCAGAGCGGTTTGCGAATCGTCTAACCGTTCGGTTCGGAATTTCAATTGGGTCATCATCGCCGCCCAACCTTCGTCGGCCTCCAACTCGTTCGTAATGCGGCAGTCGAGACACGAGGTAACGCCCGCGATGAGCACTGGTGAAATGCGCGAC
Source organism: Rhodoluna sp. (assembly GCA_030832605.1). Taxonomy (GTDB): domain Bacteria; phylum Actinomycetota; class Actinomycetes; order Actinomycetales; family Microbacteriaceae; genus Rhodoluna. The sequence continues at coordinate 3,358 of JAURIU010000030.1, forward strand.
TGGTCGAAGCTCAACTCGACCATCAGACGGGGAGTCGAATTCTGGCCAACGGCCGGGTTCGCCTCACTCGAAACAAGATGGTTTGCGATCGTCACCGCAAAATCGGATGTTCGAGCCAGGCTCACTTTCGCCGGTTGCCGAGACCTTGCCAACAAATCGCGTGCCGCTTCGACTCGAGGGCGCCCGAGGTCGGCCTGTGAGTATCCGAGTGCACCAACATCGGCACCAGTAACCACCGCTCGATCTTCGGTGCAAATTTCACCGACACCGGCCGTTGCCAAAGCCTGTAGCAAAACCAGACCGACGCGGTTCAGTTCGCTTATGAAAACGCGTTTGCTGGCGCGATTCGCCAAAACCAGAGCACCATCGCGGTCGGTCGAAAAACTAGCTCGGATGATTTCGGCGAACGCCTGAGCGATGAACGGGTCCGAAACACCTTGCTCGGCCGGGCGCTTGGAGGCTTTTTCTTCGACTTGAATGAGTGCCGGGGCCACTCGCGCGACGAGAGCGGCGGTTTCTGACTTGGATGCTCCGACGTCACGCGCTACGTCATCGATGGCTGCGTCGGCCACCCCTCGATAGAGCAACTGCAGCAGTTGTTCTTGTGGGTTGGTTAGGTTATCGAGCCGAATCGAGGTGCTACCCAGCCCGAGCTGCAAGCTAGTGGGACTTCGCCAAACTGGCACCCGCGCCGGATTTATCTTGATAACCACGCGAAGAGTTTGGGGCAAGTGGTGAATGTCCGCAGAAACTATTCACAGGCAGGCGCAAAATGCCGAGTAAGACTTACGAGTCGGCTGCGACTATTCGCCGAGCCACTTCTTGAGCGCTTCATCCATCGCATCGCCCGAACCGAAGAGGTTGATTCGAGCCAGCAATAGGCCGGGGGAGTCAACTTCTTCGCTGGTCGGCAATAGGTCTGGGTGGTTCCAAAGGTCGTCACGTTTTTGAGTGCCAACGGCATTGGTGACCTCGCGCCAAAGGGCAGCTGCCTCGCGAATGCGTCGAGGACGAAGTTCGAGCCCGACTAGGGTTCCGAAGGTAAGTTCGGCAGGGCCACCAGCCGCACGTCGACGCCTCACCGCTTCAGAAATCGCACCCGCAGTTGGCAACAACTTGGTGGCCTCTTCGGTGACAACCTCCACCCATCCTTCAATCAGGGCGAGCAGGGTTTCGATCGATGCCAGAGCGCGCTCTTGTTCTTCGGTTCGTTTGGCAATCAGCGCGCCAGACTCCAGTGCTGCTCGAAGCTGCTCGGGGTCGTTCAGGTCTGCGCCTTCGGCAAGCTCGCGTAGACCATCCGTGTCGATGCTGATTTCGCTCGCGTAGGTAGAAATCTGGGCAACAACAGAGTCACGCAACCAGCGGCTGTTTTTGAACAGTCGTGCGAATGCCATTTCGCGGATGGCCAGAAAAATCGTTGCCTGGTCAGGGGCGAGTTCAAGCTCTTCGATAAACGCGGTTAGGTTCTGCGGCACGAACGCGGCTCGCTCCTGAAAAATAGGCAACCCGACGTCGCTACCGCTCATCACATTCTGCGAAAGTTTTCCGAGTGCCTGCCCAAGTTGCATTGCAAACATCGCTCCGCCGGCGGCTTTCATGAACGCCCCGGCACCGGCCATCATGCCGTCGAGTTCTTCTGGCAGGTTTTGCTGCATCGTTTGACTCAGTGCGGTTGCCATTCGTTCGGCAACCGGCTGGCTCAGTTCTTGAAACAGTGAAATCGAATCGGCCACCCAAAGCTCTCGAGTGAGAAGCTTCGGCTCGGTGGTCAGCGAACCAACCGTGGTTACCGCGTCAAGCCACAGCGTGCCGATAGACACCGCATCGGTAATGCTGCGACGGTCGGCATCGGCAATCGACTTTGAACCGGATGCTGCTATCGATTTCGCCTGATCGAGTGCAAGTTTCCAGTTCACGCCGCCTTGGCTGGCTTCGGAACTGGCAGTCATGGCTGCCGAGAAGTTTTTCAGTATTTGCTCAAGGGCTTTTGGGTCGTTGGGAATGCCAGCGGCTTTCGCCAAAGCCTCGGGGTCAATGCCGTTTTGCTTCGACAAAAACTCGCGCAGAAACTCGCTGAAGTCTTCAGGATTCATGCCATTTTGATTTTCGTTCACTTGCACACCTCGCCTTTAGGTTAAACCCGCCATTCGAAATCCGCCCGCGAAACCGAAGGGTTTTTGACCCTGTTCGCCCTAAGCGTCACCCAGCCTCAGCCTTGCGCGGAGCATCCCAGAGTCATGCACCTAGGCTTTAGAGCAGGAGGAATATCAGGCATGATCGGCGACCAAGAATGGGAAGCGAGCTTGGCTGCGCGTTCGCAGCAGGCGCGTGACGCTTGGCGTGCCAGTGTGCGCCGCGTAGTTCGCAGAACCCTCGTTTTGCTTGGTGTTCTTGGCGTAGTCGCCGCTCTCGCATCTCCTGCTCCCTACGTCATCGAAATGCCTGGCCCAACCTTCAACGCGTTGGCCACCATGGATGGTCGCGACATCATCAGCATCGAAGGTGCAAAGACCTATGAGGGCGAAGGAAACTTCGATGTACTCACAGTTCAAACTCGCGGCGGCCCCGAGTCGCTGCCGACCTGGTTTGAAGTTTTCTGGGCCAAGCTCTCGTCTGAAAACGAAGTTGTTGAATACAGCAAGATTTATCCGGCAGGTGTCACCAAAGAAGAACAAAAGGCCGAAACTACCCAGATGATGCTCGATTCGCAGCGCGATGCGGTTGCGGTTGCGCTTCGAAACCAGGGCTACCAGGTTGATTCGGTGATTGCCATCGACTCGATCAAAAAAGACGGTCCAGGCTTCGGCAAGCTCAAGGTAGACGACCAAATTCTTGCGGTGAACGATGTCGAAGTGAAGTGGTACGAAGACATCACCAACGTGATCGCCGACTCTGGCGGCAAAACTGTTGACATCAAAGTTCTGCGCGACAAGAAAGAAAAAACCTTTTCTATCGCACCCCAATTAGACACAGACGGCAAATACCGTGTCGGCATCTTCGTGGGCTACCGCTACGTGTTTCCGCTTTCGGTAAAAATCGATCTCGGTGACGTGACCGGCCCATCTGGCGGCCTCATGTTCTCACTTAGCATCATCGATCTGTTGTCACCAGGCGCCTTGAACGGCGGCAAATATGTCGCTGGTACGGGAACAATCGCGCCCGATGGTTCGGTTGGACCTATTGGCGGAATCAGGCTGAAGATGATTGCCGCCAAGAAAGCCGGAGCCGAGTATTTCATCGGCCCAATGACTAACTGTGACGAAATGGTTGGAAACGTGCCAGCTGGTATGAAAGCTAGAGCTGTCGAAACTCTCGACGATGCCCTCGACTTTTTGTCAGACATCCGCGACGGCACGCCTATTTCGCCAACACTCAACTGCCCGGCCACCAAATAACTTCACCCAAAGCCAAACCAGTTACACCGAAATCCAAGGAGAAAAATGTCGCAGACCACGAGAGTTAGTGCACCGAAGGGGTTCACCCCAGCTCGAGTCGCCACCCTCATTGTCGTCGCCATCGGCTTCGCGCTCGTCTCGAGTTCAGGTTTCTACACTGACCTTTTGTGGTTTGAGCAGCTCGGTTTCTCGAGCGTGCTGTTCACCCAGCTTTGGGCAAAGGTTGCGATGTTCGCCATCGGTGCTCTCACCATGGGCATCGTGGTCGGTCTCTCCATCTGGTTAGCTTTCAAAACTCGCCCAATCTATGCCCGCACCGCCGATGATCGCGACCCGTTTAGTCAGTATCGCGAGCTGCTCAACCAGCTTCGCAAGGTGGTGCTAATCGGTATCCCAGGCATCTTGGCAGTGCTGGCCGGTATGGCTGCATCTTCTCGCTGGGAGCAAGCGCTGCTTTTCGTAAACGGCGTGCCAACTCCTGAAGACGACGCCCAATTCAACTTGGATGTTTCGTTCTACCTGTTTCAGCTTCCCTTCTTGACCGCGGCTGTGGCCTTCATCTCGACCGCTCTGTTCTTCGCAGCCATCGTCTCGGCACTGGTTCACCTCGTCAATGGGGGCATCAGATTCCGCGGGCGTGATTCGAGCATGACCAAAGCCGCGCGCATCCAAGTTGGAATCACCGCGGCACTGTTCTTGGCAAGCCAGGGAGCTAGCCTTTGGCTCGACCAGTACTCGACCCTGACCAGCCCATCTGGCCTCTACACCGGTGCAACCTTCGCCGATGTAAATGCCACCATTCCCGGCCTCCAGATTCTGGCCGGAATCGCCGCACTAGTCGCGGTGCTATTCCTCGTTGCAGCTTTCATCGGTCGCTGGAAGTTGCCGCTCATCGGCACCGCTCTGATGATTGTTTCGTCGCTGATTCTCGGATCGCTCTACCCATGGCTCGTGCAGAACTTCCAGGTTGTGCCTAACGAGCGAACCCTTGAAGCGCCGTTTATTCAGCGCAATATCGAAGCCACCATCAAGGCTTATGGCCTAGAAAATATTGAAAGCATCGAATACGACGCCAAGACCACGGCAACCCAAGGTGCTCTGCGCAAAGATGCAGAAACCACCGCAAACATTCGCATCATCGACCCTTATCTGGTCTCACCGTCATTCCGTCAGCTTGAGCAAATCAAGCAGTACTACGGTTTCGCAGATCACCTCGACGTGAGCCGCTACATCATCGATGGCAAGACCCAAGACACCGTTCTCGCGGTGCGAGAGCTAAACCAGTCTGGCCTTGGCGACTCGCAGAGTTGGTACAACAACGTGGTTGTTTACACCCACGGATACGGTCTGGTAGCCGCTTACGGTAACCAGGGTTCGGTTGACGGTCAGCCCGTGTTCCTGCAGGCGAGCATCCCCTCTGAAGGCGCGCTCGGCAAGTTTGAGCCGCGCATCTACTTTGGTGAAAACTCACCGCCTTACTCAATCGTTGGTGCAACCGACGCGGGCAAGCCACGTGAGCTCGACTACCCGGGCGGCGTCGACGGTGCCGAGCAGACTTACACCACCTTCGAGGGCAACGGTGGACCGAAGCTGAACAACCTGCTGGCTCGAGTTGCTTACGCGCTCAAGTTCCAGAGCGAGCAAATTCTGCTTTCAGACGCAATCACCGACTCGTCACAGATTCTTTACGACCGAAACCCAATCGATCGCATTGCTGCTGTGGCTCCTTACCTAACCCTCGACTCCGACACCTATCCGGCCGTTGTTGATGGTCGCGTGGTTTGGATCGTCGATGGTTACACCACCTCGAACCAGTACCCTTACTCGCGTTCTGAATCTTTCGATGACGCCATCGCCGACTCCTCGGGCGAGTACACCACCGGAAACCCTGACATCAACTACATTCGCAACTCGGTCAAGGCAACTGTTGATGCCTACGACGGTTCGGTGAAGTTGTATGCCTGGGACGACAAAGACCCAATCTTGCAAACCTGGCAGAAAATCTACCCAGGCACTCTTCGCCCAGTTTCAGAAATGTCTGGCGCGTTGATGAGTCAGGTTCGCTACCCGGCTGACATGTTCAAGGTTCAGCGATTGATTCTTGGTCAGTACCACGTTCAAGATGCCGGTTCGTTCTACTCGCAGCAAGACGCTTGGATGACTCCAAACGACCCGGTCAGCGACACCAAACTTGAGCAGCCGCCATACTTCTTGACCATGAAGGTGCCTGGCACCAAGGCTCCGGCCTATTCGGTCTACTCGACCTTCATCCCAAGATCTACCGGTGAGTCGAGTCGAAATGTTTTGACCGGCTATCTGGTGGCAAACTCGGATGCTGGCACCAAGGCAGGCCAGGTTTCAGAGGAGTTTGGAAAACTGCGCCTGCTAACCCTGCCGCGAACCACGATCGTGCCTGGTCCGGGTCAAGTGCAGAACTCGTTCTCGGTTGACCCAGAGGTTTCAAGGTTGCTCAACCTGCTTCGTCAGGGTTCAACCAAGGTGCTCAATGGCAACCTGCTAACCCTTCCGGTTGGTGGAGGCCTGCTCTATGTGCAGCCGGTTTACGTTCAGTCGACCGGTGAAACCTCGTTCCCGCTCCTAAAGAAGATTCTTGTTGCCTTCGGTGACAAGATCGCATTCGAAGATACCCTCGACGGTGCTTTGAACGCACTCTTCGGCGGAGATGCGGGAGTTGTTGACCCTGTTGATCCGGTTGATCCGGTTGACCCAGATAACGCCATCCCGGCCGTAGCCAAGGCTCTGCAGGCAGCTAAAGACGCCTTCGCAGCCAAGGTCGCAGCCATGAAGGCTGGCGACTGGGCGGCATACGGTGAAGCCGACAAGGCTTTGCAGGCAGCTATCGAGGCGGCAGTTCTGGCCAACAAGTAATTCGCTGCTGCCGGCTGTTCAACCCAGTTTGGGGTGAGCCTTCCTTTCGTGTTAGAGTGGAGGTTCGCCGCGGGGTGGAGCAGTTCGGTAGCTCGCCGGGCTCATAACCCGGAGGTCGTAGGTTCAAATCCTGCCCCCGCAACCAGTAACAAAAACCCAGTCAGTTTGGCTGGGTTTTTGTGCGTTAACAGGCGCTGTGAATAACTCGCGCGGCCCGGCTTGAATCGACCTATTCTTCACGCATGAATCGACCCTTATTTGCAGACAAGAATTTACGGCAAAGGGTCTCCGCTGCGATTCTGGCGGGTGGTCTCATCGCCTGGTTTCTTGCGGTGTCGGGCCCGGCGCAGGCGGCTGCTCCAAAATGCAACACGGATGCTGGCACAGCGCAAAGCCTAAAACTGAGTTCACTCAAGACGGGTGACACGGTTACCGTGTGTGCCAGTTGGCTTGTGACACGGCAAACCACCTCGGTCGGGCCGCCAGCCCAAAGCTCGGGTTCCGCGAGTGGCCAGGTTTCGTCTAAAGCTAAGACCACCAAGGTGACCGTTTCGCAGCGCAGGTTTTTCTCGGCCACTCCAGATCGCCCAACCATAAAGAGCAACGTCTATCGTTCAATAAAGCCTGGTGATCCAGTGCTGTTAGCTTCAACCGCTACTCGCCATCAGCACCTGGCGCTGCTCCTAGGCAAACCAACCATGCTCAGATTCACACCCGTTTCCTATCGCTGGACCACCGGCGACGCGGGAGTTTCGGTTCGGTCTCAGGTGCGCCACCGCTACAAGAATTTCGGCCGCTACACCGTGAGGATGAGCGTGAATTACAAAAGCGAGGTGAGGGTTTTGCCAAGTGGGCGGTGGTTGACGCTACCGTTTCAAGTGACCAAGGTCGCCCCTTCGATCGAGATAGTTGTCGCCAGCGAGAAGCCGAACCTTGGCGGGGTAGCGGTGTTGGTCGGAAAAACTTGCCTCGAGCATCCGAGTGCTGTGGGGTGCTGATGGTTTCAAACTAACTCTCAGGATGTTTTCATAAACTATTCAGGTTGAGGTGTAAGAGTCTGGTTTAGACATACACAAACCTGAAGGGGTTGCCAATTGACCGATCAAAACGGACCAATTTCATCGAACCAGGTGAACAGACAGTTTTTGTTTGACACCCCGATTTTACTGCCTGCCCAGCCGGCAGCTCCGGCTCAGAAGAAAGCTTCACTCGGCGTGCTCGGCACGGTGGTAATCGCCTCGCTGGTAAGCGGCGTGGTTGGTGGAGTGATTGGTGTAGGCGGCTACATGCTCAGCACAGCGCCGGCCGCGGTGGTCGTGAACAACACCGACTCGGTGAACTGGGTAACCGGCGCATCTTCAAAAGCCCTTCCATCGGTGGTAACCATTTCGGTGAGTTCGGCCAACGAGGGCGGTAGTGGCTCAGGTGTCTTTTTGACCGCTGACGGCTACATTCTCACCAACGCTCACGTGGTCACGCTTGCGGGTGCTTCGGCTAACCCCAAGGTCACCGTCAAAACTCTCGATGGCAAAATCTACGTCGCAGACATCGTTGGCACCGACCCAAACAACGACCTCGCAGTTATCAAAATCTCGGCTGCCGGCGCATTTACTCCTATCGAGTGGGCCGATTCATCAATGGTGAACGTCGGAGACTCGGTAGTCGCCCTAGGTGCGCCTCTTGGCCTAGAAAACAGCGTTACCACCGGTGTAATCTCGGCTCTCAACCGAACCATTCAAGTGGCAAGCTCAGACACCAGTAAAGATGGCTCGAGTCTGCAGTGGTGGAACGGTACCGGGTCGGCTCCAGTTAGTCTTCGAGTCTTGCAAACAGATGCCGCGATCAACCCAGGCAACTCGGGTGGTGCGCTGGTAAATGCTCAGGGTCAACTAATCGGCATCAACGTTGCAATCGCGACAGCGGGTGCAACCACTTCGGCCAGCCAGAGTGGCAGCATCGGTGTTGGCTTTGCCATCACATCGAACATCGCCAAACGCATCGCCGATGAGCTCATGAAAGAAGGCAAAGCCAGCCACGCGCTGCTCGGCGCCATGGTTGGTAACGCTGGCCAAGAAACCGACGGATTCTCGTCTGGTGCGCTTGTCGGAGAGCTAACCTCTGGCGGTCCTGGCGAAAAGGCAGGGCTAAAAGTCGGCGACATCGTCACAAGT
>JAURIU010000031.1 GCA_030832605.1 Rhodoluna sp.
GGTTGAGTTCTTCGCGAATGATGTCGCTGAAAGGCTCCAGGTCGGCCGCTTTTGCGGTGACCACGGTGAGGTTAGCCAGTGGCAAGCGAACGCGAAGACCAGAACCCTTGCGCAAGCTCGAGCCAACCGAGGTGAGTTCGCGAACCTGGTCCATTGCGGCAACCAGTGCATCGTTCTGCGGCAACGCTGACGCGTCTGGCCAAGACTCAAGGTGAACCGAACGCCCGCCGGTTAGTCCACGCCAGATTTCTTCGGTGATCATCGGTAGCAACGGCGCAGCGAGGCGACAGAAGATTTCGAGAACCGTGTAGAGCGTGTCGAAAGCTTCGGTCGAGACATCCCAGAAGCGATCGCGAGAACGGCGCACGTACCAGTTGGTCATCACATCGGCGAAGTCGCGCAAACGAGCGGCAGCCGAGTATGAATCGAAGTGGTTGAAGTCGTTTTCGAGTTCGACGATCAGGGTGCGGGTTTTGGCCAGAAGGTACTGGTCGAGCACGTCTTTGCTGTCGTACGAAATCTTCGCCTCGTAGTTACCAGCGTTGGCGTAGAGCGAGAAGAAGTAATAGGTGTTCCAGAGCGGCAAAAGCACCTGGCGAACACCCTCGCGAATGCCCTGCTCGGTGACGATTAGGTTTCCACCGCGAAGAATCGGGCTCGATAGCAAGAACCAGCGCATTGCGTCTGCGCCGTCACGATCGAAAACCTCGTTCACGTCTGGATAGTTGCGAAGTGACTTCGACATTTTCTGGCCGTCGTTACCCAAAATGATGCCGTGCGAAATCGCCGACTTGAAGGCTGGGCGGTCGAATAGAGCGGTCGAGAGAACATGAAGCGTGTAGAACCAGCCGCGGGTTTGGCCAACGTACTCAACGATGTAATCGCCTGGGCTGTGGGTTTCGAACCACTCGCGGTTTTCGAACGGGTAGTGAGCCTGAGCAAATGGCATCGAACCTGATTCAAACCAGCAGTCGAGCACTTCTGGCACGCGACGCATGGTCGAGCGGCCGGTTGGGTCATCTGGGTTTGGGCGGGTCAACTGGTCAATGGTCGGGCGGTGAAAGTCGCCGGTTCGAACGCCGAAATCGGCCTCAAGCTCGTCGAGCGAACCGTAGACGTCGAGACGCGGGTAGTTGGGGTCGTCTGACTTCCAAACTGGAATCGGAGCACCCCAGAAACGGTTGCGACTGATCGCCCAGTCGCGAACATTTTCGAGCCACTTGCCGAACGAGCCATCCTTGGTGTGCTCTGGAGTCCAGTCAATCTGCTGGTTTAGCTCGAGCATGCGGTCACGCAACTTGGTGGTTTCTACGAACCAAGACGAAACTGCCTTGTAAATCAGCGGGTTCTTGCAGCGATAGCAGTGCGGATAAGGGTGGTCATAAGAGGCCTGCTTGAACAAGCGACCGTTGGCCTTGAGCAACGCGATGATGTTCTTATTGGCGTCGAAAACGTGTTGACCCTCGAACTCGCTGACGACCGAGTTGAACTCGCCACGCTCGTTGATTGAAACGTAAACCGGAATTCCGGCCGCTTCACATACTCGCTGGTCATCTTCACCGTAGGCAGGTGCCTGGTGAACAATTCCGGTTCCATCGCCCTCGCCAACGTAGTCGTCGACTAAAACCTGCCAAGCGTTAGCAACATCGAACTTGGTCTCGTCGGCATAAAAATCGAAGATGCGCTGGTAACGCAATCCGGCGAGCGCGGCACCCATGACGGTGCGTTCGATAGCTGCAACAGCCTCATCGCCCGTTTCGAAGCCGAGTTCCTTGGCATGTGCCCCAACGAGGCTCTTAGCCAGTAGATGACCGGCAACCACGGCGTATTCGATTTTCGGGCCTACGGCGAGCGCAAAGTTGGTCGGAAGAGTCCATGGAGTGGTCGTCCAGGCAAGAAGCTTGACGCCGTCAAATCCTTGGCCGTCGAGAATTGGAAAATTGACCGTTACGGTCTGGTCTTGGCGATTGCGGTAAACCTCGTCATCCATGCGCAGTTCGTGGTTCGACAGCGGCGTCTCACAGCGCCAGCAATAGGCCAGAACCTTGAAGCCCTCATAAATCAGGCCCTTGTTGTGCAACTGCTTGAACGCCCACAACACGCTCTCGGTGTATGGGGTGTCCAGCGTCTTGTAATCATTGTCGAAGTCAACCCAGCGAGCCTGGCGGGTTACGTACTCGCGCCACTGGTCGGTGTATTTGAGCACGGATGTTCGGCAATAGGCGTTGAACTTATCGATGCCGTACTTCTCGATCTCAGGTCTACCCGAGATGCCCAACTGGCGCTCTGCTTCAACCTCGGCAGGCAGTCCGTGAGTATCCCAGCCGAAACGTCGCTCGACACGGTAACCCTGCATGGTCTTGAATCGCGGAACCATGTCTTTGGCGTAACCGGTAAGAAGGTGACCATAGTGCGGCAAGCCGTTGGCGAACGGAGGGCCGTCGTAGAACACAAATTCTTCGGCGTCACTGCGGGCATCGATGGATGCTTGGAACGTCGAGTCTTTGGCCCAATAGTCCAAAATGTTGGTTTCGACAGCCGGAAAACTCGGGCTCGGGTTTACCCCTTCGCTCGCGCTGGAAGAACCATCATTGTTTTTTGGATACATGCTTGCTTTCGTGCGTTCGTGCAGTGTTACAACACTCAATGTTAACCTTATACAAACCCCTATTTTGGAGACATCAAGCGTGACCACTGCCTCGTCTACACCCGCCTTCCTCGCTCCGGCCAATGCGCCCGAGAAAGTTACCGTCGAGGGGCTCGAAGAGAAGTGGTCTGTGGCCTGGGATGAAGCAGGGGTTTACCGCTTCAACCGCGCCGCCACCCGCGAGCAGATTTATTCGATCGATACTCCTCCACCGACCGTTTCGGGCTCTCTGCACGTAGGCCACGTTTTCTCTTATACCCACACCGACGTTGTTGCACGCTTCAAGCGCATGACCGGTTTCGAGGTTTATTACCCAATGGGCTGGGATGACAACGGTCTTCCAACCGAGCGCCGCGTACAGAACTACTTTGGCGTTCGCTGCGACCCGACCTTGCCTTATGTCGAGAACTACGTGCCTCCATTCGAAGGTGGCGACAATAAGTCGTCAAAAGCCGCTGACCAGATTGCTATTTCGCGTCGCAACTTCATCGAACTTTGCGAAAAGCTAACCGCAGAAGACGAGAAGCAGTTCGAAGCGCTTTGGCGCAGACTCGGTCTATCGGTTGACTGGAGCCAGACCTACCAAACCATATCGCCAGACGCCGTGGCAGTTTCACAGAAGGCGTTCTTGAACAACCTCGCTCGCGGGGAGGCATACCAATCGATGGCTCCTACTCTCTGGGATGTCACGTTCAGAACCGCCGTGGCTCAAGCCGAGCTAGAAGACCGCGACCAGCCGGGCGCATACCACCGCCTAGGATTCAACGGTCCAGATGGCAAGATTTTCATCGAAACCACCAGACCAGAACTGCTGCCAGCCTGTGTTGCGCTGGTTGCGCATCCGGATGACGAGCGCTACCAGGGTTTGTTCGGCAAGACCGTTCGCACCCCGCTGTTCGATGTCGAGGTGCCGGTTGTATCCCACCGCCTGGCTCAGATCGACAAAGGTTCGGGTATCGCAATGATCTGTACCTTCGGTGACGTAACCGACGTGATTTGGTGGCGCGAGCTTGACCTGCCAAACCGAGCCATTCTCGGCTTCGACGGCCGCATCTTGGCCGACGCACCCGAGGGCATCAGCTCTGAGCGCGGTCTTGAGGTGTTCGCAGAGCTTGCCGGTAAGACCGTGTTCTCGGCGAAGACTCGAATCGTTGAACTGCTAACCGAATCGGGCGACCTAGTCGGCGAAATTCGCAACATCACCCACCCGGTCAAGTTCTTTGAAAAGGGCGACAAGCCTCTTGAGATTGTTTCGACCCGCCAGTGGTACATCCGCAACGGTGGTCGCGATGCCGACTTGCGCGAAAAATTGATCGAGCAGGGCAAGAAGCTTGCCTTCCACCCAGACTTCATGCGCGTTCGCTACGAGAACTGGGTGAACGGCCTCACCGGCGACTGGCTAATTTCTCGCCAGCGCTTTTTCGGTGTGCCGATTCCGGTTTGGTATGCGCTCGACGCCGACGGTGAACCGAACTTCGATGCCCCGCTGGTGCCAAGCCACGACCTACTTCCGATCGACCCTTCGTCGCAGGCACCTGCTGGCTTCGACGAGTCTAAGCGCGGAGTTCCTGGTGGGTTCATCGGTGAAGTCGACATCATGGACACCTGGGCGACCTCTTCGCTCACTCCACAGTTGGCCGGTGGCTGGATCTCTGACCCAGAGAAATACGCCAAGGTTTACCCGTTTGACCTACGACCACAGGGTCAAGACATTATTCGCACCTGGCTGTTCTCGACCGTGCTTCGTTCTGAGCTCGAGTCGGGTCAACTGCCTTGGTCTAACGCCGCAATCTCGGGATGGATTCTTGACCCAGACCGCAAGAAAATGTCGAAGTCGAAGGGCAACGTCGTTGTTCCTGCCGAGCCAATTGACAATCACGGCGCTGACGCGGTTCGCTACTGGGCTGCTGCGGCTCGTTTGGGCACGGATGCTGCCTTTGACGAAGGCCAGATGAAGGTCGGTCGCCGCCTAGCCATCAAGGTGCTCAACGCAGCCAAGTTTGCGCTCTCGTTTGAGGTTCCTGCTGGCTACACCGAAGTGTCAGAGCCGGTCGACCAGGCGATGCTGCTGGCACTTGCCGATGTCGTGACCGAAGCTACCAAGGCGTTCGAGAACTACGACCACACCAAGGCTCTTGAACTCGCCGAGAGCTTCTTCTGGAACTTCACCGACGACTACCTAGAGCTTGTCAAAGAGCGTGCCTATGGTCAGGGTGGGGCAACCGAAGCTCAGCAGGCTTCGGCCGCAATCGCCCTGCGCAAGGCTCTGCACGTAATGCTGCGCTTGTTCGCACCGTTCTTGCCTTACGCAACCGACGAAGTATGGTCATGGTGGCAGACCGATGCCGGTTCGATTCACCGTGCCGCTTGGCCGAAGGCTAGCGAGCTCAGTGACGGGCTAGATGCCACCAACCGCGGACTCCTGGCACAGGCATCCGTCGCTCTAAGCGGCGTTCGCAAAGCCAAGAGCGACGCCAAGGCTTCGATGAAGGCCGAGGTCGTCAGCGCCACGCTGAAGGCTCCGGCGGCACAAATCGACCAGTTGGCGCTCATCGAGTCTGATCTGCGTTCGGTGGGTCGAATTCAGGCTCTAAAAATCGTTGCCGGCGACGAGCTTGAGCTCACCGACATCGTGCTTGCCGAGGTCGAATAACCCCTTTCGCGGCATCGTTGTTCGGGTATTAGGCTCTTAGCCATGACCTTCAACGATGAAAACCCGTTTGCCCACCGCTCGACCCTGCCTTACGAGTTGCCGCCGTTTGCGAGCATCCGTGAAGAGCACTATCTCGACGCGTTTTATGCCGGATGCTCCGCTCACCTCGCCGAAATCGATGAGATTCTCGCCCAGAGCGATGTCACGTTTGAAAACACCGTTGTCGCCATGGAGCGCACCGGTGCTCTACTAACTCGTGTACTGCTCGTGTTTTTCAACAAGTCATCGAGCGACACTACACCAAAGCTTGACGAGATAGAGGCAGAGATTGCTCCGAAATTCTCGGGCCACATGGACGCCATTCGACTAAACCCTGCGCTGTTCGCCCGAATCAACGAGCTGTATGCGAAGAAGGACGACCTTGGCCTAGACGCCGAATCGGCTTGGTTGCTTGAGCGCTACCACCGCGATTTCATTCAGGCCGGCGCGCACCTCAGCGAAGCAGACCGCGAAACCCTAAAGGGCTACAACGAGCGCCTCTCGGTGCTTGACACCACCTATGGGCAGCGTGTTCTGGCCGACGCCAACGACCTAGCCGTGATTGTCGACTCGGTTGCCGAGCTAGATGGTTTGAGCGACACGCAGATTGCCACCGCAGCGGCGGCGGCCGAAGCGCGTGGGCTTGCTGGCAAGTGGGTCATTCCAATGGTGAACTTCACCGGACACCCGCTACTCGGTGCGCTCAAGAACCGCGGCCTGCGCGCGCGAATCATGCACAACTCACTCATCAAGTCGTCGCGCGGCAACAACAACGACGTTCAAGACCTAATCAAAGAATTCGTTGAGCTGCGCGCCAAGCGTGCCAAGCTGTTTGGTTTTGCATCGCACGCCGAGTACATCATCGGCGACCAGACCGCCGGCAACCCTGGCAACGTTCACACCATGCTTCGACGCATCGCGCCAGCAGCCGTTCGCAACGCAAGACGCGAGGCAGCCGACATCCAAGCCATGATCGATGCCGAGGGTGGCGACTTCGAGCTCGCCGCTGCCGACTGGGATTTCTACACCGAGAAGGTTCGCGTTGCCAAGTACAACGTAGACACCGAAAAGTTCAAGCCTTACTTTGAACTCGAGCGCGTGCTTCAAGACGGCGCGTTCTTCGCTTCGACCAAGTTGTTCGGGATCACCTTTAGCGAACGTCACGACCTAGTCGCTTACCACCCAGACGCCCGTGTCTTTGAGGTTAACAACGAAGATGGCACCGAGTTGGCGCTGTTCGTATTCGACGCATACGCCCGCGAGTCAAAGCGCGGCGGTGCCTGGATGAACAACCTCGTCGACCAGTCGCACCTACTTGTCCAAAAGCCGGTGGTCGTGAACAACCTCAACGTGCCTAAGCCACCACTTGGCGAGCCAACCCTACTCACCTTCGACGAGACCAACACCCTGTTCCACGAGTTCGGTCACGCACTTCACGGAATGCTTTCGAACGTGAACTACCCGCGCTTCAGCGGCACCTCTACCCCACGCGACTTCGTTGAGTTCCCGTCACAGGTGAACGAAATGTGGATGCTCTGGCCGGAGGTCGTGCAAAACTACGCGCGTCACCACATCACCGGTGAGGCTCTGCCACAGGAGTGGATCGACAACCTGAACAAGACCGAAACCTTCAACCAGGGTCACGCAACCACTTCGTACCTGGCTGCCGCAATTCTCGACCTGGCCTGGCACGAGCTTCGGCCTGGTGCCGACGTTGGAGATGTGCAGGCATTCGAAGCTAAGGCGATTGCCGACTACGGCCTCGACTTTGCTCCTGTGCCAACCCGCTACCGCTCGACCTACTTCACCCACATTTTTGCTGGTGGATACGCGGCCGGTTACTACGGTTACATCTGGTCTGAAGTGCTCGACGCCGAAACCGTTCAGTGGTTCAAGAACAACGGTGGCCTAACCCGCGCTAACGGCGACCACTTCAGAAAGACCCTGCTGTCTCGTGGTGGTTGCGATGACGCAATGGTGCTGTTCAGTGACTTCAGAGGTCAAGAAGCCTCGATCGAGCCGCTGTTGGCTCGCAGGGGTCTGAACTAAGGCGATCTCAAATAGAGAACGGGTCTAGGTAATCTAGGCCCGTTTTCTAATTTCTAGAATCTGCCAGAGCACGATTCCACCGACCAGAGCCCAGAAGCCTGGGCCGATGCCGAACACGGCGAGCCCTGATGCTCCGATCAAGAAAGTCACCACGCCCGGCAGCGCTAAGGCAGGAGTTTCAAGCGCTGCGGTCAGGCTGTTCGCCATGGTCGCAAACAGGGCGATACCCGCAGCGGCGAGAATGAGCACTCTGGGTGCGGCCAGCACGAACTCGACGAGCGGCGCTACGGCAAATGCCATCGCGACGTAAACGACACCACCAAAGGCCGAAGCAACCCAGCGGCGCTTCGGGTCTTTGTGCACGTTCTCGTTGGCGTTGAGCGCGGCCGTGATGGCAGCCAGGTTCAGTGCAAAGCCACCGAAGAACGAACCGAGTGTGGTGGCAAGGCCCGTACTGACCAACACCGGTCTAAACGGCACGTCGTAGTCGAAAGATTTCATGATCGCGATGCCGGGCACGTTCTGGCTGGCCATGGTTACCAAATACAGCGGTATTGCGATGCCGATTATGGCAACCAAATCAAAACTCGGGGTCACGACGGCGAAGGGTGGTAAAACCCGATCGAAGTGAAGCTCGGTGGGGAGCATCCACGCAACTAAACCAAAGAACAGCGCGATGGATGCAGGTGCCGCCCACACTCTTGCAAAACGGTAAAGCACCTCCCAAAGAACTAGTGCTGGCAGCACGATCGCAGCATAATCGGCAATCGCTATAAAGGGCGCTACGCAAAAAGGAAAAATGACGCCGGCGAGCATCGCCGATGCGATTGGCTTGGGAATCGAAGCAACAAGCCTGCCTAGCGCTGGCCAAAGACCGGTGAGCGTCAATAGAAGCCCCGTAACGAGGAATGCGCCGGCCGCGTTGGCAAAACCTAGACCGAGAGTGCCCGAAGCCACCAGAAGCGCTGCACCGGGAGTGCTCCAGACGATCGAGATTGGCTGTTTGAATATCCACGAAAGCACGATTGAGAGAAGCCCGTAGCCGAGCAACATAACGGCAACTGCCGTTGCGGTTTGATCTGCGGTTGCGCCAAGGGCATTCAGCGCGGTGAGGACAACTCCGATGGAAGCGGCAGTGCCGGTCACAGAAGCAACGGTGCCCGCCAGAATTGGGGCTCTGAGGTCACCAGCCACTAGTTCTAAGCCGACTTCTCACGCACAGTGTTGAACGGAACAACCTTTGGTGTCTCGACGGTTAGCACCACTGACTTGGTAATCATCACTGTGCCGGTGATCGGGTTGCCCGGTAGCTCAAACATGATTGGGCCCAGGATTTCTTCGAGAATGGCCCTAAGTCCGCGTGCGCCGGTGTTTCGTTCAATCGCCTTGTCGGCAATGGCAACCAGCGCGTCGTGCTCAAAGTCGATGGCAAAGCCGTCGAGCTCGAACATGCGCTGATACTGCTTGACCAAGGCATTCTTCGGCTCAATCAGAATCTGTAGCAGAGCCTTGCGGTCTAGTTGGCGAACGTGAGCGATAACCGGCAGACGGCCGATGAACTCAGGAATCAAACCGAACTTGCGAAGATCTTCTGGCTGCACCTCAGAGAAAATGTCGAGGTTGTCACCTTTACCTGAGATGGGCGCGCCGAAGCCAATGCCCTTCTTGCCAGCGCGGGCAGAAATGATTTCTTCGAGCCCAGCGAATGCGCCGGCCACGATGAACAAGACGTTGGTGGTGTCGAGCTGAATGAATTCTTGCTGCGGATGCTTGCGCCCACCCTGTGGCGGAACCGAAGCAACCGTGCCCTCAAGAATCTTGAGTAGCGCCTGCTGAACACCTTCACCCGAAACGTCGCGGGTGATCGATGGGTTCTCGGCCTTTCGAGAAATCTTGTCGATTTCATCGATGTAGATGATGCCGGTCTCGGCACGCTTTACGTCTCCGTCGGCAGCCTGCAACAACTTGAGCAAAATATTTTCAACATCTTCGCCCACGTAACCCGCTTCGGTTAGCGCGGTGGCATCGGCCACTGCGAACGGAACGTTGAGCTTCTTGGCTAGCGTTTGCGCCAAGTAGGTCTTGCCACAACCGGTCGGGCCAATCATGAGAATGTTCGACTTGGCAATTTCGATGTCGTCGTGCTCTTTGCCCGCGGTGGTAAGCGTGCCACGCGAACGAATGCGCTTGTAGTGGTTGTAGACGGCTACCGAAAGCGCGCGCTTGGCCTGCTCTTGTCCGATCACATATTCGTCTAGAGCCGCAAAAATCTCTTTCGGCTTAGGTAGTTCAGTTTCGTCGAAAGTTTTAGTTGTGACGACCTCACCGAGTTCTTCTTCGATGATTTCGTTGCAAAGCCCGATGCACTCGTCACAAATGTAAACGCCTGGTCCGGCAATTAGCTTGCGCACCTGCTTTTGGCTCTTTCCGCAGAAAGAACACTTCAGCATGTCGCCAGATTCGGTCAGGGTACTCATAGATAAAACCCTATAGGCAGTCAAAGACAAAGCGGGCGAGCAACGCTCACCCGCCTTGACCTAAATGCGACTACTTGTTCTTGCGTGAGGTTAGAACCTGGTCGATTAGACCGTAGGTAAGTGCCTCTTCAGAGGTCAAGATGTTGTCGCGATCGATGTCTTTCTTGACTTCTTCGACGGTGCGCTTCGAGTGCTTCGAGATGGTTTCTTCTAGCCAATCGCGTAAGCGCATCATTTCACGAGCCTGAATCTCGATGTCTGATGCCTGACCGCGGTCGCCGCCACTGGCTGGCTGGTGAATGAGGATGCGCGCGTTCAGCAAAGCAAGGCGCTTGCCCGGTGCACCCGCAGCCAAAAGCACCGCAGCCGCCGAAGCAGCCTGGCCCAGACACACGGTCTGAATCTGCGGGCGAATGTATTGCATGGTGTCGTAGATCGCGGTCATTGCGGTAAATGAACCACCCGGTGAGTTGATGTACATGGTGATGTCGCGGTCTGGATCTTGCGACTCGAGAACTAGCAACTGCGCCATGATGTCGTCTGCCGAGGCGTCGTCAACCTGCACACCTAGAAAGATGATGCGGTCTTCGAAAAGTTTGTTGTAAGGGTTCTGCTCGCGGTAACCGTATGAGGTGCGCTCGGTGAAGCTAGGCAGAATGTAGCGAGCCTGTGGGCTTAGAAAGTTTGAATCGGTCACTGTTTTCTCCTCGTGCCTTACTTGCTACCGACGCCGGTGGCAGAGCCAGCGAATTTTTGAATGTGATCGATGAAACCGTAGGCAAGTGCCTCTTCGGCGGTGAACCAGCGGTCGCGGTCACCATCGGCCATGACCTGCTCGACGGTCTTTCCGGTTTGCTCGGCGGTGAGGCTAGCAAGCTGGCGCTTCATCGCGAGAATCAGTTGAGCCTGGGTTTGAATGTCGCTAGCGGTTCCACCAAAGCCACCGTGCGGCTGGTGCAGTAGAACGCGGGTGTTTGGCGTCGCGTAGCGCTTGCCCTTGGTTCCCGAAGAAAGCAAGAACTGGCCCATCGAGGCGCACATGCCGATGCCGACGGTGACGATGTCGTTTGGCACGTACTGCATGGTGTCGTAAATCGCCATACCTGCGGTGATCGAACCACCCGGTGAGTTGATGTAGAGGTAAATGTCTTTCTTCGAGTCTTCGGCAGCTAGCAAGAGCATCTTTGCGCAAATCTCGTTGGCGTTGTCATCGCGAACGTCTTCTCCGAGCCAAATGATGCGGTCTTTCAAAAGACGGTCAAAAGTGCTGTTTGGCCATGGGCTGTGTTCTGCCATTGTGACGAACTCCTTGATAGATAGTTACTGCAACTCAAACGATACTTTGGTGCGTTGGCATTTCTCGGCGGTGTTCGCCCATGGCAAAAGACGTGTCTTGAGGGCTTTGCCCAGGCATCCGCCCATTTCTAGTGCTGGTTACGCAACCGCTCTAGCACTGCCTCGAGTTCGGCCGGATAGGGGCTCTCGAACTCGACCTTCATTGCACTGATCGGATGCTCGAAGCTAAGTCTCGTCGCGTGCAACCACTGGTGCTCGATGCCCATTTTTGCTGCGAGCTTTGGATCGGCACCGTACATGGTGTCGCCCAGCAGCGGATGCTTGAACACCGATAAGTGAACGCGAATTTGGTGAGTGCGTCCGGTTTCGAGCACGATTTCGAGCAGGGATGCAGACGGAAACGCCTCGAGCGTCTCGTAGTGGGTCACCGAAGGTTTTCCGTTCGGCCCGACGGTGAACTTGAACTCGGCCTTCGGGTGGCGATCAATCGGCGCATCGATGGTGCCCGAGGACGGGTCGGGATGCCCCTGAACCACAGCGTGATACACCTTGTGAACGGTGCGATCGCGA
>JAURIU010000032.1 GCA_030832605.1 Rhodoluna sp.
AGGAGGGCAGCGAAGCGCATCCATGGCCTGTTCTAGTTGGCTGTCGAGATCCCAGGCATCTAGGTGATCGATTTCTTCTTGTAGTTGGCCCATCTCGGCAAGCAGTGTGTCGAAATCGGCGTCTGGGTTTGCCATCTCTTCAGAAATTTGGTTGAAGCGGTCTAGTTTCGCCTTGGTACCTGCCACTGCAAGCTCTACGTTGCCAAGAACGGTCTTGGTTTCGTCTAGCGGAGGCTCTTGCATCAACATGCCTACGGTGAAACCCGGGCTTAGACGAGCCTCGCCGTTGGTGGTCTGGTCTAGCCCAGCCATGATCTTGAGAACAGACGATTTACCGGCACCGTTTGGACCGACGACTCCGATTTTCGCGCCTGGGTAAAAGGCAAGCGTCACATCATCGAGAATGACTTTGTCGCCGTGAGCCTTTCGGGCTTTGATCATCTGGTAAATAAATTCGGCCATGCCAAGAACTCTCTAGCTAAGGGTTGATGCGAGGCCTCGCTCGGAAAACCCGAGAGACCAGTCGGCTCTAAGTTTAGCCGAGGGCCGCTCTGATTTCTCGGGCATCCAGAGCGAACTACTTCTTACTCTTTTGACCCACGGTCTCGAGCTCGGGTTCAAACTCTTCATCGGTTTCGGGCTGCGAATCTGCAACAAGAACGGTTCGAGTGAAGACACTTGTGCCCCAGAACAGATCATGACCCACGTGCTCGGCTTCTACTTCGACCGAAGTCCCTGCTCGTTCGCCGTTGTCCCAGTCGCGAATCTTGAGTCGCCCGGTCACGATGATTCGTTCACCCTTCTGAACAGATGTCGACAGGTTGATGGCTAGCTGCCTGAAGCCGGTGATAGTAAACCAGTTGGTTTCACCGTCGATCCACTTGTTCTGTTCGCGGTCGAATCGACGTTGCGACGACGCTAGGCGAAACGAGGTGATTGGAAGGCCATCCTGTGTGATCAGGTGCCTCGGAGTGGTGGCCACAAGGCCAGAAATGGTGACAAGTTCAGTCACGACTTACCTTTCGTTAGCGAGCGCTCAACTACTCGTAACGAAGATTGTGCGGTTTGAGACATCCGCTCGGTTAAACACCCGCAAAGTTGTGTATAACTTTCGAAAGCCGAAAGCCCGCCGAAAGACCTACTTCAAGTAAGCAGTGAAGGCAGAACGAGCCTTGCCCATTTTCGGGGCAACAACAGCGTTGCAGTAGCCCTGGTTCGGGTTCTTGGCGAAGAAGTCCTGGTGGTACTCCTCCCCCATCCAAAAGGTTTCTGCAGGCACGATTTCGGTTACCAATTCGCCATCCCAAATGGCCTTGGAACGCTCTAGCGCTGCTTCGAAGAGTTGCTTCTGTGCAGCATCCGTGTAGAACATCGAGGAACGGTATTGCGTGCCAACGTCGTTGCCCTGACGGTTTAACTGTCGAGGGTCGTGAATCGTAAAGAAAATGTCGAGCACCACGTCGGCAGGAATGACAGCCTCATCGAAGTTGACGCGGGCGACTTCGGCATGGCCGGTCGTTCCATTACATACTGCCTCGTAGCCAGGGTTGTCGATGTGGCCACCCATGTAACCGACCTCAACGTCGATGATTCCCTTGAACTGCATGTAGGTGCTGTCGAGACACCAGAAGCAACCGCCACCTAATACGAAACTTGTCATGCCACCTAGCCTAGGCTTTTTCAGAGGTCGACCAAAGACAAACAAGGTGAACTTGAAAATGAAAACGCGAAACCCGAAACTGGGCGCGCTCTATGCGCTGACGGGCGCGTTTTTGTTTGGGCTAAACGCCAGCACCTCAAAGGTGATCATCTCGAGTGGCATCACTGCCGAACAGGTGGTACTTTACCGATCGGCAGCCACGGCTCTGCTTGCAGGCTTGGTTCTCATGTTCACGTTCAGAGCGGGCTTCAGGGTCAGGCTTCGCGAGCTGCCCCTTCTGGTCACCTTTGGAATCGTGGGCGTGGGGCTAATGCAATGGGCTTACTCCCAAGCCGTTGCCGGTCTGCAGGTAGGAATCGCGCTGCTAATTGAATACACAGCAATCATCTGGGTGCCTTTGATTTCACTGCTGCTCTTTCGTGAGAAAGTTCGGCCTCGGGTGTGGGTCGCGGTAGCGCTGGTACTCGGCGGACTGTCAGTAGTTGCCGACACCTTTGGCGGAACGGTGAAACTTAGCCCAACCGGCCTGATGTTTGCAGCACTGGCGGCCGCTTTTCTAACCTTTTACTTCATCGCGGGCAAACGTGTTCAGAAAAATCGCGACACAATGTCTGCGCTGTTTTACAGCATGCTCATCTCGACGCTTTTTTGGCTTGTTGCGGCACCATGGTGGCAGAACACAGTCGACCTAACCGCCTGCATCAACCTTGGCGGCAGCCTAGCCGAGTTCACTCTACCCACTTGGATACTGCTCATCTGGCTTGGCATCTTTGGCTCGTTCGTGCCGATGTGGCTTTCGTACCGCGCCTTGCACCACTTGAACCCAACCGGAGTTGGAATCGCCTCGACCGCCGAGACAGTGTTTGCATTTGGGTTCGGGCTGTTATGGCTGGGAGAATCGTTCTCTGCTCTACAACTGGTAGGCGGAGTGCTGGTTATCGGCGGAATCGTTTTAGCGCAAACAAAGAAAAGTTAGGCAACAATGGCAACAGTTGAGCTGTCAGCAAGCAATTTCGGCGACACAGTCACCGCCGAAGGCATCAAGATCATTGATTTCTGGGCCGAGTGGTGCGGACCGTGCCGACAATTTGCCCCCATTTTCGAAGAGGCTTCGACCAAACATCCCGACATTGTTTTCGGCAAGATTGACACCGAGGCCGAGCGCCAACTGGCGGCGGATGCGCAAATCACGTCTATCCCTACGCTCATGGCCTTTCGTGATGGCGTTTTGTTGTTCAACCAGGCCGGCGCGCTACCGGGCGCTGCGCTTGAGCAGCTAATCGCAGCCTTGAGGGCGGTTGACATGGATGCTGTGCGGGCAGACATAGCGAAACAAGATGCCGAGCGCAACTCTTCGCCCGAAACGCAAGGCTAAGGCTTAGGTACTAGTCCAACACCAATCGGAATCTCACGAATCCACGCCTCGTCGGGAACATCCAGGCGCTTATAACGGCCGAGTAGCTTGGCCAAGAACGTAGTTGACCCTCCGCCATCTACTGTGACAGCATCGGTCGCACCCAGGCTCTTCAGCACGTCGCCAAGTTGGTGAATGGTAGAGCCGCCTTGACGGAATCCCCAGTCGTTCAAGTTCACACCACTGCTGGCAGTGGCAAGCCAGATTTTGCCGGTCGCGTTGTTCCAGGCAATGCTCGTGCGTGGGCGAATTTGCTCGCTACGGTCATCGCAAACTTCGATGTTGACTCCTAGGTCGAGAATTTTGTTTCCCCTACCTGAGGCCGATGTAAGTTTCTTTCCACTGACTGATTTGAATTCATTCTCGATAGTCAGGGTCGACCAGGTCGCAGCATCACGGTAGAAGGCCGCGCCGTCACTACCCAGCTGCAGCACCGATCCTCCGGGTTCAACGGTGACGGGGCTACCGCCCCAATACTTCTTGGTTACTTTGTTTTTCGAATCCAAAACGATTGTGAAACTGCCCTGCGTGGTTGCACGCGATTTAGTGAAGTTTGAGTCAAAAAGCGTGATGCCCGCACCGGTGGCTTCGTGATTGACCGCGCGGATGGTCAACACTTTGGTCTTGGAACGCGCCTTGCCATAAGCCCAAACACGATCAGCAACCATTTCGGTCACCTGCGTGGGGGCTACCGGCAATTTGTAACTCACTTTCTGGCCCAGTTTCAGCTTCTTGATGCGTGAGGCAGGGGTGCCCTTGGCGATGACCAAAACTCCCGACTTTGGTTTAGTCGTCGTGCCCGTGACGAAGAGTTTTGAAACCACATTGTTGACGAGCAAAACGGCAGCTGTGTTTGCGGGCAGGGTCGTCACGGCAGATGCGGGGGTGTAAGCCGTCGCGGAGGACGACCCGCTTAGCAATTGCTGATTAACGCCTGACACGTTGAATGATATTGTTCCAGCTTTGAAGTTGGAGACGCCTGAATACGGATTCTTTGGGTCGAAGGCAGAGGTGCTTACCCCAACCACGTTGGTTGGCTCGCGTGGTGCATAGATCAGCTTGCCATTCACAATCATCGCCGAGTAGGGAATGCGGGTTCCCTCGTTGTAGTAATCGGTGTTTACATATGCAATGGCGTTAATGTTGTCGGCGAGGGTGGCCTGCGACGCATATTCCCCGACGGCTGACGTCGTGGCTTTGAAATCAACTTTCGATAGCGTTGAAGAAGCGATTGTGAACTTAGAGGTGTATGGCCCGTTGTTGGCAACGCCTGGCTGGAAAGTGGTCTGGGTGAGCGTTACGGGACCTGAAAGAATCTGGGTGGATGTTGAACCTTCGCTCAAATTGGGTGCAACCATGCAGGAACCGTTGGCCATTGCTGCATTTGACACCGCGGAGCTTGCGACGAACGCGACAACTCCAAGAGCTGCCAAAATGCGCTTACGTGTTTTACCCATAACAGTTTTTAGGCTACTCGCTCTGCTTATGAAAATCGTACGAGCCCACTGAGAAAATGCCCAAAACCTTGGGCTAGGCTGGCTTTATTCGTTGCAAGTTCAAGGGAGAACAATGCCGACCGGTAGGCCAAAGATGCACGCCACCTCACCCGAAACTCTTGCCCTTCGAGAGGCTGTGCTTGGCTACGCCAGAGCCCGAATGGAATATGACCCAGCTCCACTCGATGCGCCAGAAACACTCGAAAATCTGCAACGACTAGCCCCAAACACGGTTAACGAACAAGGTCTTGGTGGCCAAGAAGCACTGTCTCTGTTTGCCGATGTGCTGGCTCCTGCCTGCCTGAGCACCGATCATCCGGGCTATTTAAGCTTCATTCCCACCGCGCCAACCGAGGCGGCCACCCTCTTTGACTTGGTCGTTTCGGCATCCTCTATTTACGGCGGATCTTGGATGGAAGGTGCCGGAGCTGTTTACGCCGAGAACGAGGTGCTTTCTTGGCTCGCTCGCGAGGCTGGGCTAGATGAAAATGCCGGTGGCGTTTTTGTTCAAGGGGGAACTCTTGGAAACCTATCTGCCCTTGTTGCAGCGAGGCACGCTGCCGAGGCAAAACTAAACGCAGCCGGTAAGCCTCGACCTTCGAGATGGAAATTCATCTGCTCAAAAGAAGCGCACTCGTCGCTCAAGGCTGCGGCAAGAGTTATGGACGTTGATGTCGTCTTGGCAGAGGTAGACGCCGAAGGACGGCTGAGAGGGCAGGCTACTGTCGACGCCCTAGCATCTGCTGGAGACGGCGTATTCGCAATCGTCTCAACCGCTGGCACAACCAACTTTGGCATCGTTGACAGGTTGCGTGAGGTCGGAGAAGTAGCGAACGCTGCAGGCATTTGGTACCACGTCGATGGCGCTTACGGCCTGGCGGGCATTCTCAGCGATACAACCAGACACCTTTTCGATGGAACCGAACTTGCCGACTCGTTCATCGTTGACCCTCACAAGTGGCTGTTCGCACCTTTCGATGCCTGCGCGCTCGTTTACCGAAACCCCGAACTCGCAAAAGCAGCTCACACCCAGCACGGCGAATATCTCGATACCCTGACCGACTCGGGAGACTGGAATCCGAGCGATTACGCATACAACCTAACTCGCCGCGTGCGCGGTCTGCCTCTTTGGTTCTCGCTAGCGACACACGGCGTAGGCGCTTATCGCGAGGCGGTTAGCGACAACATCTCAGTGGCTTTTGAAATCGCCGAAGTTATTAGACGCAACCCTAAGTTGAAGCTGGTTCGCGAACCCGAACTCAGCGTTGTTGTGTTTGAACGTGAGGGTTGGGTTCTTGCAGATTACGAGCGATGGAGTGACTACCTCTTGAACGAGGGAATTGGCCTGGTTGTGCCAAGTTCACACCTCGGAAAGCCAAATACCCGATTTGCCATTGTTAATCCTCAAACGACAACCCAACTACTGATCCAAATTCTCGACACAATGGAGCAAATGTGAAGCTAACCCTCGCGCCTGCCGCGGCCCCTCTTTCAAGAGTCAAAGACGCCGATCGTTCACCGGTTCGCGTTGCCCTCGTGCAAACCAGATGGCACGAGTCGCAAGACGAACACCTTGCGAAGTTAAGCGAGGGCATTGAACTTGCAGCTTCAGCGGGAGCATCCATCGTTTTCTTGCCAGAGTTAACCCTCAGCCGCTACCCAGCCGATGCTAAACCGACCACGGTTCCGAACTACTCGGCCGAATCGCTAGAAGATGGTGCGACCAGAACATTTGCAGCGAAGGCTGCCGCCGAGCACGGCGTTATCGTTCACGCGTCACTATACGAATACAAATCCACGGCCGATGGTCGCGCCCTAAACAGCGCAATCATGGTGCACCCGAACGGAACCCTGCTGGCCAGAACTCCTAAACTCCACATTCCGGTCACAGCTGGCTATTACGAAGACAAATACTTTGAACCGGGGCCGGCCGATGGTGAGCCATATCCTGTTTATGCAACCGACCTAGGTGGCACAAAGGCGATGATCGGCCTTCCAACCTGCTGGGATGAATGGTTTCCAGAAGTCGCCCGAAATTATTCGCTGCGCGGTGCTGAGATTCTTGCCTATCCAACCGCCATCGGGTCTGAGCCGGATCACCCAGACTTCGACACCGAACCACTTTGGCGTTCTGTGATCGTCGCAAACGGAATCGCTAACGGCACATTCATGGTGGTACCAAACCGTTGGGGTAATGAAGGCGCGCTGAACTTCTATGGCTCGAGTTTCATCAGTGACCCGTATGGTCGCATCCTCGTTCGAGCAGAGCGCGCAGGCGATGAAGTCCTCGTCGCCGATCTCGATCTAGACCAGCGTCGCGACTGGCTCGACCTGTTTCCGTTCTTGGCAACCCGTCGCCCCGACACCTACTCAAAATTGATCGAACCAGTGTCGAACCCGCGTTCTGATAACGGTGACGGCGTCGAGGGTGGCATTGCTGGAGTGGGCAAATGACCTGGGTTATGCCCGCCGAATGGCAACCTCACGAGCGCACCTGGATGGCTTGGATGGAAGAGGACTACTCGAAAGATAGCAACCCTGATTCTGCCGACGAAATGCACCGCGCGTGGGCGAAGGTAGCAAACACCATCGTCGATTTTGAGCCAGTCTCGATGCTGGTCAGCCATGAGCATGAGGCCGAGGCGCGGGCTTACCTCGACTCACGTGTTGAGATTGTAATCGCCAAAATCGATGACGGGTGGATGCGCGACAGCGGACCGACGTTCGTCAAAAGTGGAGCATCCGTGGCCGCCATCGACTGGGTGTTCAATGGCTGGGGAAACCAAGGCGGTTGGGCCAACTGGGAGCACGATGACGCCGTTGCATCATTCATAGCCGACAAAGCTGGGGTGCCGAGCTTTCGATCAACGCTCGTCAACGAAGGCGGCGGAATACACGTAAACGGCGCCGGCGCATTGTTGGTCACCGAAACCGTTCAGCTCGGGTCAGAGCGCAACCCCGACTGGTCGCGTGCCGAAGTTGAAGCAGAGTTGAACTCGAGGCTTGGCACAAACCAGGTCATTTGGATTCGCCGCGGGCTCACTCGAGACTACGAAGACTTTGGCACGAAGGGTCACGTCGACATCGTTGCCTGTTTCGCCGAGGAGAACACGATTCTTTTTCACGATCAGCAAGACCAAAACCACCCAGACTTCGCTGTCAGCCATGAGGTGAAGAGAACTCTCGAAGAAACCACAAACTTTAAACTGGTCGGCGTTCCTGCCCCGAAAACTCTTCGTGACGAACACGGTTTCGTTGACTACAGCTACATCAACCACTACATCTGCAACGGAGCGGTGATTCTGTGTGCGTTCGATGACGAGAACGATCAGGTCGCAAAGAGCATTCTCGAAAGCGTTTACCCGGGTCGCGAAATTGTCTTAGTGGATGCTCGACCGCTGTTCGCGCGCGGTGGAGGCATTCACTGCATCACCCAGCAACAGCCCGCTTGAACCGTCAAGGCACGCTAACCTTGAAAGCGTGTCTAAAGTTCTAGCTTCTCTTCCGGTCGGCGAAAAAGTCGGCATCGCCTTTTCTGGTGGCCTCGATACGTCGGTCGCCGTTGCTTGGATGCGCGAAAAGGGTGCCATTCCATTCGCTTACACTGCCAACCTTGGTCAGTACGACGAAGACGACATCGACTCGATTCCGTCTCGCGCGACAATCTATGGTGCAGAGGCCGGACGCCTGGTCGACTGCCGTCAATCACTTGTCGAAGAGGGCCTTGCGGCCATCGCCTGTGGCGCTTTTCACATTCGCACCGGTGGCAAGGTTTACTTCAACACCACTCCCCTAGGTCGAGTAGTTACCGGAACGCTTTTGGTTCGTGCGATGCGCGACGACGGTGTCGAAATCTGGGGTGACGGATCGACCTACAAAGGCAACGACATCGAACGTTTCTACCGCTACGGATTGCTTGCCAACCCGAACCTTCGGGTTTACAAACCTTGGCTCGACACCGATTTCGTGAACGAACTTGGTGGCCGTCACGAGATGTCGGAATGGTTGCAGGCGCGCGAACTGCCATACCGTGCATCCACTGAAAAGGCCTATTCGACCGACGCAAACATGCTCGGCGCAACTCACGAGGCGAAATCACTCGAAGAGCTGAGCACCTCGTTCGAAATCGTCGAGCCAATCATGGGCGCGAAATTCTGGGACCCGTCGGTCGAGATAGCGACCGAAGACGTGACTGTGACTTTTGTTCAGGGCCGCCCGGTTGCCATCAACGGTGAGCGCTACGACTCGGCAGTTGACCTGATGTATGCCGCCAACGAAATTGGTGGCCGTCACGGGCTTGGAATGTCAGACCAGATCGAAAACCGCATCATCGAGGCCAAGAGCCGCGGAATCTACGAGGCTCCGGGAATGGCTCTGATTCACATCACCTACGAACGACTGCTCTCGGCCATTCACAACGAAGACACTATCGCGCAGTATCACAGCGAAGGCCGCCGCATGGGCCGACTTCTCTATGAAGGCCGCTGGCTTGACCCACAAACACTCATGCTGCGTGAGGCCCTGACCAAATGGGTAGCGTCGGCCGTGAACGGTTCGGTCACTTTGCGGCTTCGTCGCGGTGACGACTACACGATTGTCGACACCCAGGGCGAAGGGTTCTCTTACCACCCAGAGAAACTTTCGATGGAGCGCACCGAAGATGCCGCATTTGGTCCGAGTGACCGCATCGGGCAACTGACCATGCGCAACCTTGACATTCAAGACACCCGAGCAAAGCTCGATCTGTACCGCAAGCAGGGTCAGATCGAGGGCGGACAGTTCGAGCTCACCTGATGCTAAATCTCGGCACCATTGGCTTTGGCTTCATGAAAGCCTCCTTCTTCGCATCCGACGACAATCGCCAGAGCACTATCGAAGCGTTGCACACCGCGCTAGACATGGGTGTTCGCCTTTTTGATACGGCCGACATCTACGCTCCAACCTGGGATGCCTTCGGTCACAACGAGCTACTAGCAGCTGAAGCCATGCGCACCCACCCGCTTGGCTCGCAGGCGATCATCGCGACCAAGGCCGGCATCACCCGCAAGCCAGGCGAGGTCTGGGGTCGAAACGCAAGTCTCGACTACTTGCTTCGCGCCGCAGAGGCATCTGCCGGTCGTCTTGGTGTCTCTAAGATTTCCCTCTGGCAGCACCACCGACTTGATCCGAACATGCCTTTTGAGCAACAACTTGAAAATCTCGCCGGTTTGCGTCAGCGCGGCATTATCGAAAACATTGGCGTCAGCAATTACTCTGCCAAGCAACTTCGTCGAGCACTTGAAATAGTTGGGCCAATTGCTTCGATTCAGAACCAATTCTCGCCGGTTTATCGAAACGAAGCGGATGTTTTCGAAGTGTGTGAGCAAAATGGGATCACTTACCTACCATGGTCACCGTCGAAGGGACTGCACGCTGGTAACCCTCGCACGATTATTCATGATGTAGCTGATGAGCTTGGACAGAGCCCATACGCAATCGGTATTGCTTGGCTGCGAGGTCTCAGTTCGTCGATTGTTCCGCTTCCCGGCGTGACGCGCACCGACTCAGTCGTTGACTCAATAGCCGGTGCAAAGTTGGTCCTTGAAGCCGGTGCAATAGAGCGAATTAATCGTGCTCTTCCCGCGTCTTTGCCAATGGACAGCGAACTACTCTCGGATCAGCCAAAAAAGTAGTTTTTTCGCTTCGAAATGGGCTAAATCGGCGTGTCGCCGCGAAATCATATGCCAGACTCTTCATACGCCAACGCTGGATAACGGGACTAAAAGCCCACAGACAAATGGCGGATCAGTAATTGCTTTATTTCACTTGAATATCCCTATTCGAAAGGTTAATTAGTGTCTTCACTAAAAACAGCCCTAAAGGGCAGAATCAAAGCATTTGCAGCCACCCTCGCGGTCGCTGCAATTGCTCTAACCGGTTGTGCACCAGCTGCAGAACCAGCCAACTACGGCGAGTTGAACGTTCAGCTCTCGTGGATCAAGAACTCTGAGTTCGCTGGAGAGTTCTTTGCCGTTGAGAACGGTTACTACGCCGACGCAGGCTTCGACTCGGTAAACCTAGTCGCCGGCCCTGCAGCCACCGAAGCAGAAGTGCTGTCGGGTAACGCTCTGGTTGGAATTGCTAACCCGATCTCAGTAGCACCAATCATTCTCGAAGAGAATGCGCCGCTGAAGATCATCGGTACCACCTACCAGAAGAACCCGTTCACGATTCTTTCGCTGAAAGATGGCGGCAACATCGCTACCGTTCAAGACCTAATCGGTAAGAAGATTGGTGTTCAGGCCGGACCGAACGAAACCCTATTTGACGCACTGCTCAAGGCCAACGGCATCGATCAGTCTCAGGTAACCAAGGTTCCAGTTCAGTACGACCCAGCCCCACTAGTGAACGGCGAAGTTGACGGATTCCTTGCTTACGTAACCAACGAGTCATTCGTTGTGGCAAGCCAGGGTTACGAAGTAACCAACCTGCTATTCGCAGACAACGGTCTACCGTTCGTTACCGAAAGCTTTGTTGTTACCCAGGACTCGATCGACAACAACCGCGAGGCGCTCAAGGCATTCCTTTACGCAACGATCCTTGGTTGGAAAGACGCGATTGCTGACCCGAACGGTGGAGCAGACCTTGCTCTTACCAAGTTCGGTGCAGACCTTGGTCTGAACGCTGACAAAGAGTACTACCAGTCAAAGACCCAGAACGACATTCTCGTGCAGACCGACGAGACTGCAGCAAACGGTCTATTCACCATCAGCGATGCCATGATCGAGCTGAACCTAGCGACCCTAAAGTCGTCAGGTTACGTGATCACCGCTGACCAGCTATTCGACATGAGCCTTCTAAAAGAGGTTTACGACGAGCACCCTGAACTTAAGGGCTAATCGTAATTGTCA
>JAURIU010000033.1 GCA_030832605.1 Rhodoluna sp.
CGACATAAACGACAACCCAAAAACCACCGCAAAGAGCACAAGTTGGGCGACCCAGACCACGCGCAGGCTCTGCCTGATTCGGGCTAGGTCAAGTTCTTGTTGAAAGCTCACCGGTTAATTGTGTCGCAGATGAACGATGTCACCGGCAGCGACTGCAAAAAGCTGCTGCTCGCCGTCGACGGCAATGAGAAGCCGGCCGGAGTCATCAATCTCGACGGCTCGCCCCTCGAGGGTTTGGTCACCTGGCAACATCACGCGCACTCGCCGGCCAATCGAAAGACAACTTGCGGTTGCCGAGCGGCGTAGTTCGCTCGCGGTGGCATCGCCACGGTGGTTCACGAACTGCTCATAGAGAGAAACAAACTCGGTCAAGAAACCTGTGACAGCCGCCTCGAACGAAACGCTCGCGCCTTCGAGGCGAAGCGAGGTGGCGGCTTCGATTGGCAGTTCGTCTTTCGACTGAGTCAAGTTGAGCCCGACGCCGATCACAACTCCACTGCCGTCACCGATGAGTTCGCTGAGCACGCCACAAATTTTGTTATCCCCCACCAAAACGTCGTTTGGCCACTTGAGCCCAACCTCGGCACCTGGCAAAACACCCGTGACAAAGCGCGATGCTGCAAGTCCGGCCATAATCGGCAGCCAGCCAAAATGTTCGAGAGAGACTCCCTTTGGGCGAACCAAAATGCTCAGCGATAGCGAAGCCCCGGCAGCTGATTCCCAGACTCGCCCGGCGCGACCGCGCCCGCTCGACTGGCTACCGGCACACAAAACAGACAAATCTGGATAGTCGGCAGCCGACATTACCGCGGCCTCGGCGAGGTCGGTGTTGGTCGAACCGGCGCTCTCGACATAGTCGATTCTGGCAACCAGTGAGCCCGCATTCTTTAGATTCATGGCTTCAGGCTACTAAAGTTGGCTTCATGTCTGAGAACACTCCGAAACATGACATGTCTACCACTGCCGGCAAACTTGCCGACCTACGCGACCGCTACCACGAAGCGGTTCTAGCCAGTGGTGAGGCAGCCATCGCCAAACAACACGCAAAGGGCAAGAAGACCGCCCGCGAGCGCATCGAGATGCTTCTCGACGCCGGTTCATTCGAAGAGGTAGACGAATTCGTTCGCCATCGCTCCACCGCTTTCGGCATGGAGCGCAACCGCCCATACGGTGACTCGGTCGTCACCGGTGTCGGAACCATCGGCGGCCGCCAGGTTGCCGTGTTCTCGCAAGACTTCACCATCTTTGGTGGTTCACTCGGCGAAGCTGCCGGAAACAAGATCATCAAGGTGATGGACCTAGCCATCGCCACGGGTGTGCCACTAATCGGAATTCTCGATTCGGGCGGTGCGCGCATCCAAGAAGGAGTTATCGCTCTTGGAAAGTACGGCGAAATCTTCAAGCGCAACACCATGGCCTCGGGCGTGATTCCACAGATTTCGATCATCATGGGCCCAGCCGCGGGTGGCGCGGTTTACTCACCAGCGCTAACCGACTTTGTGATCATGGTCGACAAAACCTCGAACATGTTCGTGACCGGCCCTGACGTGATCAAGACCGTGACCGGCGAGGATGTCGGCATGGAAGAGCTCGGTGGTGCGCGTGCCCACAACGAAACTTCTGGTGTTGCCCACTACCTGGCCAGCGATGAAGATGACGCGATCGACTATGCGCGTTCACTGCTGTCTTACCTGCCAGAAAACAACCTGAGCGAGCCAGAGCGTTATGCCCCGACCGGCACGCTTGAGGTAACCGATGCAGACCGCGTTCTCGACACCATCATTCCTGACTCACCAAACCAGCCATACGACATGCACACCATCATCGAGTCGATTGTCGATGACAACGAGTTTCTCGAGGTGCAGCCACTGTTCGCTCCGAACATCCTGATTGGTTTCGCTCGCATCGACGGCGCAAGCGTTGGCATCATCGCCAACCAGCCGAAGGCCATGGCCGGCACTCTGAACATCGACGCCGGTGAAAAGGCTGCCCGTTTCGTTCGTTTCTGCGACGCGTTCTCGATTCCGATTCTCACCCTCGTCGACGTTCCCGGCTACCTGCCCGGCACCGACCAGGAGTGGGCCGGCGTGATTCGCCGCGGAGCCAAGTTGCTTTATGCATACGCCGAGGCAACCGTGCCGCTGGTGACCATCATCACCCGCAAGGCTTACGGTGGCGCTTACATCGTGATGGGCTCCAAGCAGCTCGGTGCCGACATCAACTTGGCTTGGCCAACCGCCGAGATTGCGGTTATGGGTGGTCAGGGAGCGGTCAACATTTTGTTCCGCGACAAGATCAAGGCTGCCGAAGAAGCGGGCGAGGATGTCGCCGCTGTGCGCGCAAAGCTTGCCGCCGAATACACCTACAACGTTGCAAGCCCGTTCTTGGCAGCCGAGCGCGGTGAACTAGACGGCATCATCGAACCTTCGGCAACTCGCATCCACGTAATCAAGGCGCTGCGTGCCCTGCGCACCAAGCGTGCCAGCCTGCCTCCGAAGAAGCACGGAAACATTCCGCTGTAATGAAGAGCCCAACCGAGATTTCTGTAGTTCGCGGAAACCCAACCGACGAAGAGTTGGCCGCCGCTATCGCGGTGGTTCAAGCTGCCGTTGCCGCGGCCGAACTCGAAGCCGCCAAGCACGCTGCGACAGCGGGCAATGTGTCGGCGTGGCATTTGAACGCGTCGATGTTGCGTGGGCAGGTTACCCCCGGCGCTGGGCAGTGGCGCGCATCACTTCGCCGCGGGCTCTAACGCCTGCAGGGCATCCGAGTAAATCGTTTCGCATCGACCCAAAATCTCGCATAGATTAGTGGCACTGCTCTTTTGAGCTCCCCTTTGAAACCTAAGGACATGCAATGACGCGTCAGCCATCAAAGATCGATGAACTTTCTAACGCCTGGGTGGTGAAACTGGCAGAACTCAGCCCTTCGTTCGCAACCTACGCCGGTTTTGCCGGTGGCGAGGACAAGCTCGACGACAACTCTCCAGCAGCAATCAAGCACTACTACGAGCTTGAAAAAGACCTGCTAACAAAGCTAGAAGCACTCGAGCCGGTCGACGCAATCGACGAGGTTTCGAAAGACGCTTTGGCCGCCAGCCTAAAGCTCGGCATCGAACTGCACGAAACCGGATTGTGGAAGCGCAACCTAGACGTTCTAGCTTCGCCGGCTCAGGGCATTCGCGACATCTTCGACCTTTCGCCGGTCGCAACCGAGGCCGACTGGGCAAACCTGAACAAGCGCTTGCGTGCGGTTGAAGGCGCTATCGACGGCTACATCGAGACTTTGCGAGTTGGCATCGCCGACAACGAAACCCCGGCTATTCGCCAGGTGGACTGGGTGATCAATGACCTAAACAACATCACCGGCGAAAACGGCTTCTTCACCAAGTTCGCCAAAGCCGAGGGTGTCGAGCTATCTGATGGACTGCGTGCCGACCTAGTTGAGGCCAGCGCAATCGCAACCGCTGCTTACGCCAAGTTGCAAAACTTCTTGCGCGATGAGCTTGCGCCGGTTGCAACCGACGTAGACGCCATTGGTCACGAGCGTTACGCGCTTCTCAGCCGCCTGTTTTTGGGCGCGAAGGTCGACCTCGAAGAAACCTACCAGTGGGGTCTCGAAGAACTCGCCCGCGTGAAGGCCGAGCAAGAGGCGGTTGCCAACGAAATCAAGCCGGGCGCAACCGTTGCCGAGGCCATTGAGGTGCTCAACAACGACCCAAGCCGCAAGCTACACAGCACCGAAGAGCTACAGGCTTGGATGCAGCGACTCAGCGACGAGGCAATCGAAAAGTTGGGCGCAACCCACTTTGACATTCCAGAAAAGCTGCGCACTCTTGAGTGCCGCATCGCTCCAACCAACTCTGGCGTGATTTATTACACCGGGCCAACCGACGACTTCAGCCGCCCAGGCCGGATGTG
The DNA here is from genome assembly GCA_030832605.1 of Rhodoluna sp. Classification (GTDB taxonomy): domain Bacteria; phylum Actinomycetota; class Actinomycetes; order Actinomycetales; family Microbacteriaceae; genus Rhodoluna. The sequence goes on from JAURIU010000033.1 coordinate 3,921, forward strand.
GTGGTCGGTTCCTGCCGGCGTGACCGAGTTCGACACCTGGCGTGAAACCACCACTGTTTACCACGAGGGTGTTCCTGGTCACCACCTTCAGGTTGCCACCCAGGTTTACAACCGCGGTGAACTGAACGACTGGCGCCGCATGGCCAACTGGTGCTCGGGTCACGGCGAGGGTTGGGCGCTCTACGCAGAGCGCCTGATGCAAGACCTTGGCTTCTTGAACGACCCGGGCGACCGCCTGGGCATGCTCGACGGTCAGCGAATGCGCGCAGCCCGCGTCGTTCTAGACCTAGCCGTTCACCTTGGCAAGCCTCGCCTCGACGGCACCGGCAAGTGGGACTTCGACTACGCGGTTGCCTTCATGAGCGAAAACGTAAACATGTCTGCAGAGTTCATCAACTTCGAAGTGCACCGCTACTTCGGTTGGCCAGGGCAGGCACCGAGCTACAAGATCGGTCAGCGCATCTGGGAGCAGATTCGAAACGAGTATTCAGCCAAGCGGGTTGGCAGCTTCGACATCAAGGAGTTTCACCGCGAAGCCCTGAACCTCGGCGGTTTGGGTCTAGACACCCTGCGCAAGGCGATTCTGGGCTAACGAGCCCAACTGTCGAGGGTAACTCGACGTGATTTAACGAGGATGCCCCTTGTCCCCCAAATGGGGGACAAGGGGTTTCTTCATTTAAGCGAACGTTGTCGGTGGCGTGGCACAAACTAGGGGCAGAACCGTTCGCTCAGGGGCGCAGGTTCTAATCGGGGCCTGCAGTTTCTGTGCAGGGTCGAGAAGGCGGCTGATTTCTTAGCCGCCTTTTCTCGCGTTTGGGCGCGAACTAAATCAGGGCAGCTTGAGCCAAAGGTCGGGAACGGCTGACCCCGGGCTAAGTGCGACGAGTGTGAGCATCCACGGTTCGCCCTGCGGTGACCTGACAGTCACCTTGCCGGCTGCGATGCCATCGATGGCATTCGCCACATCTCCGAGCAAACGCTCGCGCAGGTCGGGTTCGCATTCGTCGAGGCCGCCTTCATCGAGCAACAGCACTTCTACTCCGCGCAGGCGTGCCAGGCGAACAGCATCTCGAACGCGTGCGTTGATCAAACTGCGCCCGCGAATTTCGTCACGAAGAGCGGCCTCGGCCAAACGTGACTCGAGTTGTTCGGCGGAGCTCAGTTGCCCACCGCTAGCCACGATGCGCTCGAGAATCGGACGTGACGCGCTCAGCGCCTGCTGCAAACGAACCTGGCGCTCTAGGCGCTGTGCGGTAGTGGCGGCTGCCTCTGATGCTTCGGCCTGCGCCTGATCACCAAGTCGCTTGACGTCTAGCGAGGCGCGTTCAACGCCCAGTGAGAGTGCCTGACCAGCTGCGACCAGCAGAACCATTCCGATGAGGCCGGAGTCATAGATTGCCGTCAAGCCGCCCCAGTAAACGACGATGACCGTGACCAAACCGGTGGCCACCCAGGCGATGGTTCGGTGTTGGCGCACGGCTGTGGCAGAGAGCAAAACCCCGAGCCCTCCCACATACCAGGTGGCAAAAGTGTTGTGCGAGCCATCTGCAATCAACGGGTTCACGATCAGCGGCAGTGCCATTGCCACCAGAGCATTGAACACCGCCTGGCCAACCGGCATGTGCAGCCCACGATACGGGCCAAGGGTGGTCAAGATTGCCACCACATAAAGCACGAGGGCCGCGATGCCTAGCCCAGGGTCGATGTAGCTGGCCACCCAATAGAAGCCGAGCACGGCGTGGAAGAGCCCGAAGAGAATTCCTATCAACGAAATAGCAAAACGGGACACGCTAATCATCGAACGTCCCATTCCATGATGATTGAAGTTCCCTGGCCGATGCGGGTGTCGATGAACACTCGGCCACCAATTGCTTCGACGCGGTCAATGATCGAGATTCGCAATCCGAGTCTGTTTTTTGGTACACGCGAAGGCCTAAAGCCGACGCCATCATCCGTCACAACGATTTTGATTTCACGCTCGTTTGCCTTCAGGCGCACCTTGCGAGTTGCCTTGCGGCCGGCGTGAGCCATCGAATTCGACAACGCTTGCGCGGTTGCGTCGGTTAGAGCAGCGACAACCTCAGGTGAAAGCGGATGCGCGGTGGCTCCCGACGCCGAAACATCGCATCTCGGGTCGATACGCAAAATCGATTCACCCAACGCCTGAAAGAACGACAGCACCGAAATGGTTTGGTTAGAAGAAACATCGGCACCAGCCGTTGCTAGGCGGTTCAGTGCCAGCTCTGCCGATAATTTGGCAGCCTTCTGCTGCTCTTCGTTCTGCGCATTCGCTGCAACTATCAGCGTGGTCAAAACACTGTCGTGAACCAACGCGTCAATGCGCGAGCGCTCGCGTTCAACTGCGTCGAGGCGAGCGCGCTCGGCAGCTGCATCGGTCGCGATGATGGTGGCTTGATCGACGCGGGCGGCCGATGATCTAAGCAGCTGGGCAAGAGCCACGACGGTTGCCGGAAAGAGGGTCGCAAAAGCAGTTTCTTGCACCGCTTCTCCTAATGAAGCGCTACCACCAGATGGTTGGGTGCGAATCCAAAACCAAACCATCGGCATGGCCGCCATGTAGGCCCAAGCCCACCATTTCGGAATGTGAAAACCGATCGCCATCGAGGCTATTCCGGTTGCCCACCAGATCCAAGGCTTCTGCTCAAGCGGCACCTCGTTGATGTGCGAGTCCTGCAACGGCCAGGTCACCATGAGCAACATAACCACCGCGCCGTGCGCCACGTATCCCATCAGGCTCGCGCTCCAGAACCAAAAATTGAACACGTTGATTACCTGCACGGTCAGCAGTGCCCCTAGCGTTCCGTAAAAAACCCACGGGTTGAAGTGGTTAGCCTGCGGAAGTGCATTCGCTATGGTTTCGCCGCCAGAGACCAGCGCAACGAGACTAAACGCCTTACCAATTAGCGAATCAACTCGAGCCAGCGCAAGAGATCGCTGCGCCGTTTGATAGCGCGGTGGCTGCAGTTGAACGTTCGTCACTAAATCGAACTTTCGTCGATCAAGCCGTCTTCGATGGCACGCAACAGCAGCTCGGTTTTGCTCGAGACGGGGCGACCAATGTCGGCATACTTCGAGCGCACCCGGTCGATGTGCTCTTTGGCGGTGTTCATCTTGATGTTCAAAGCGAAAGCCACCTGCTTGAGAGCCATGCCCGAGGCATAAAGCGTCAGCACTTCACGCTCGCGCGGCGAAAGCTTGGCCTCTTTGAACTCGACATCAGAGTCGATGGCCGCAGTGGTCTGCGTGTTGTTCACATAAACGCCGGCGGCAACCAAGCGAATGGTGTTGGCAAGTTCATCCATGCTCTGGGATTTGGGCACGATTGCAGCGGCACCGGCTTTGATGGCAGCTCGAACTAGGTTGCGCTTATCAGCAATCGAATAAATCAGCACCTGGGTGCCTGTAGCAAGAACTCGCTGCACGTTGTCTTCAACGGCCGAACCGTCGGCCAGGCTGAGGTCTAGAACAGCCACCTGCGGCACTTTCGACCCAAGCGCTTTTAACAACTCTGAAACAGTGGATGCACTGGCTTGAAGCTTGAAGTTGTAGCCGTCGCACGCGCCCTTGAAGCCGAGGCGAATGGCATCGTGATCATCAACGATTGCAACGGTCACGAGCTCATCAGACAGGTCGGTCGACCCTAGTGCGATGGCAGGCTCTGCCGAGCCTTCGCTCTGATTCACTGCTCCCCCTCGGTAGACAAACTATTTGCGAATAAGGCTAGCAACCGCTTCGACGTGATGAGTGTGCGGAAACAGGTCAAAAGCACGAAGTGATGCCAATTCGTAACCACCCTCGGTGAGCGGCTTTAGGTCGCGCGCGAGTGCAATCGGGTCGCAAGCGACATAGACGATGTGTTTCGGCTTTAGGGCAAGCACCTGGCCCACCACCTTGGCGCCAGCGCCGGCGCGCGGAGGGTCGAGAATGACGGTTGCGGTGGTTTCTGGCGAACCATTCTTGACGTGGCTCGAGACGCGCTCGTCGAGAAAACGTTCGGTAGGGGCCAAGATGGCGCGAACGTTTGGAAGGTCGGCGAGGTTCAGCTTTGCATCCTCTGTTGCCGTCTTGAAGGCTTCGACCGTGGTGATCACGCTGTCAACGCCGAACTTTGCGGCGATGGTGCCGGCGAACAGGCCGACCCCACCATAGAGGTCGAGGTTGTCTGCGGTTTTATCGAAGCCGGCCTTGGCAATGGCCTCGTTCACGGCGGTGGTCAGAATGTCGGCAGCCTTGCGGTGAATCTGCCAGAAGCCGCCGCCGGTGATTCTGAAAGTGCGGCCGCCGGCGCGCTCAACTAGACGCTCGTCGCCCTTCACTTTCTTGTCGACCGAATACTGAATGTTGCCGGTGTTCGAAGAAGCGATTTCAATCTTGCGAACGCCGCTCCAGTTCTTTAGGTGCAGGCCTAGTTCGCGAATGTCTTCGACCGCCAAAGGTAGGTCGCGAACCTCAACCACCTGGTGGGTGCGCTCGCGGTATGGGCCAACGTTGCCGAGCTCGTCTACGTGCAACTGCACGCGGGTTCGATAGCCCAGGCCATTGGCCAGGTCATCGCCGGGTGCCTGTTCGACAACCGGGCGCATGGTGATGCCGGCCATCCGAGAAAGGGCTTCTTCTAGAACGTCTGCCTTTAGTTCAAGTTGGTAGTTCAGGTCGATGTGTCCAAACTCGGCACCACCAACAGCGCCATCTGCGGCGGCCTTCCAGACGTGCTTGACACGGTGCGGGCTGGCCTCGAGAACCTCGACGGTTTCGGCTCGGGCGAACGAACCGCCCTTGTCTTCAAAAACTCGCGCGCGAACCTTTTCGCCAGGCAGGGTGTGCGAAACGAAGATCACTCGCCCCTCGTGGCGTGCCACGAAGATGCCGCCGTGGGCCACCTTTTCGATGTTGAGGGTAAGTTCTTTGCCAAGCCAGTTCGCTACTTTGTTCACCTGTCAAGTGTGCCAGACTCATTGTCGTGACCAGACTCATTCTTGCCTCGACTTCACCGGCCCGGCTAAAGGTGCTGCGCGACGCCGGAATCGAGCCCATCACCATCGCCCCCGAGGTTGACGAAGACGCCGTTGAAGCGCGTGCCATTGCCATGGGTTTGATATCCAACACCCAGCAGGTCGTCGAGGTTTTGGCCAAAGCTAAGGCCGAGGCGGTGGCCGCCAGACCAGAAGCAGCAGGTGCGCTAATTCTCGGATGCGATTCTCAACTCGACCTAGATGGCGAGTCACTCGGCAAACCTCATGAGCCTGCGGTTGCCATCGAGCGCTGGAAGCGCCTTCGCGGAAACACCGGAACGCTCTACTCAGGTCACTGGCTGATCGATAACCGCGACCCTCGCCCAGGAGTTTTGCCCCCGGCATCCAGCTTGGTTTCTGGCACCAAGGTGCACTTCGCAAACATTTCTGACGCCGAGATAGAGGTCTATGTGGCAACCGGTGAACCGCTCAAAGTTGCCGGTGCATTCACCATCGACGGTTTGGGTGGCGCGTTTCTAACCAGCATCGAAGGTGACGCCCACACCGTGATCGGAATCTCGCTCTCGGGCCTGCGAGAACTGAGCCTGCGCCTGGGTGTCGAGTACACCTCGCTTTGGAACCGCATTTAGTAGTCGCTTGGGGCGATTTTGCCAATAGGCTTGACGATTATGACTGTTGCACAAAAGAAAATCACCAAGGTCCTAATCGCTAACCGCGGTGAAATCGCCGTTCGCATCGCACGAGCAGCGCGCGACAGCGGCATCGCCTCGGTAGCCGTCTATGCAGACCAAGACCGCGATGCCATGCACGTCAAACTAGCCGATGAGGCCTATGCCCTGAACGGCACCACTGGCCCAGAAACCTACCTCGTCATCGAGAAAATCATGGATGTCGCGAAGCGCTCAGGTGCTGACGCGGTTCACCCTGGCTATGGTTTCTTGGCCGAGAACGCAGAGTTCGCAACCAAGGTCATCGAGGCAGGGCTGATTTGGATTGGCCCATCTCCAAAGGCAATCGAACAACTCGGCGACAAGGTTTCGGCCCGTCACGTTGCCGAGAAGGTTGGCGCACCTCTCGCGCCAGGAACCATCAACCCGGTTTCGGGCGCTGCCGAGGTTCTCGAATTCGTCAAAATTCACGGCCTGCCGGTTGCCATCAAGGCAGCTTTCGGTGGTGGCGGTCGCGGCATCAAGGTGGCCTACAAGCAAGAAGAAGTTCAAGAGCTGTTCGACTCGGCGACCCGCGAGGCCATCGCAGCCTTCGGTCGCGGCGAATGCTTCGTCGAGAAATACCTCGAGAAGCCGCGCCACGTTGAAACCCAGTGTCTAGCCGACGCCTACGGCAACGTGGTGGTCGTTTCAACCCGCGACTGCTCGCTGCAGCGTCGCCACCAGAAGCTTGTCGAAGAGGCCCCTGCCCCGTTCTTGACCGAAGATCAAATCAAGCGTCTCTACGACTCGTCAAAAGAGATTCTCAAAGAGGTCGGTTACCAAGGTGCCGGAACCTGTGAATTCTTGGTCGCCCAAGACGGCACCATCTCGTTCCTCGAGGTAAACACGCGCCTTCAGGTTGAGCACCCGGTTTCAGAAGAAGTCACCGGCCTCGACCTAGTTCGCGAGCAGTTTCGCATCGCCGAGGGTGGCAAGCTCGAATACGGCGACCCAGAGGTGCGCGGTCACTCGTTCGAGTTCCGCATTAATGGCGAGGATGCTGGGCGCAACTTCATGCCGGCCCCTGGCCCGGTTCACACGTTCAAAGCACCGAGCGGCCCTGGTGTTCGCGTAGACACCGGTATCGAATCTGGCGACGTAATCT
>JAURIU010000034.1 GCA_030832605.1 Rhodoluna sp.
TCCGCTTTCGAACCGTTTCGTAACGTCTAACGCCAACTCAAGTTAAAGCAAAACCCCCGAGCCTTTCGGCCCGGGGGTTTCGTGCTACTTGAGGTACTTAGTTAGAACTAGTCCAACTTGCCGTACTCGACGTCAACACCAGTGTTGATGTTCTTGTCGTCGTACAGGTAGATACCTACGTAGGCTTCGGTTGGGTCACCGTTGGCGTCGAACGAGATCGGGCCAGAGACACCTTCGAAGTCGATGTCAGTACCAGCGTTGATCAAGTCCATAGCCTTCTTGAATGCGCCTGGCTGTGAGAAGTCAACCTTCTCGCCACCTGACGAAACAGCAGCCATGTACTTCGAGATGTTTGCACCGGTGACTTCTTCGCCAGCCTTTGCAGCAGTGGCAGCAGCCAAAGCAACAAGCATGGTGGCGTCGTAAGACTCAGCAGCGTAAGCCCAAACGGTTAGTTCGGCGTTTACAGCAGCTAGGCGAGTCTTGAAGTCGTCCGAAGCGATAACACCAGGAATGGTTCCCTGTGCACCGGCGATGTTGAAGTCAGTGAAGTCAGCATCGAAGTTTCCGGTGTTTCCGTCAACTAGGTAAAGCTTGGTTGGGTCCCAACCCTTTACCTTGACTAGCTCAGGAAGAATCGACTTGACCTCATCAAACGAGATAACGGCAATGGCGTCTGGCTTTGCAGCTAGAACCTTGTCGATCTGGCTCGAGAAGTTCTTGGTTCCAGGTGCGAACTCTTCGTTAGCAACTACGGTTCCACCAGCTGCTTCAACAGCAATCTTGGCGTTCTCGAATAGACCGGTACCGTATGGGTCCTGAAGGGTTAGGAATGCAACGTTGCTTGCACCGTCTCCAACAATCAAGTTACCTAGTACACGGCCCTGTAGCACGTCAGAAGGAGCGGTACGGAAGTACAGTCCACCATCTGCGTAGGTGCTTAGGTCAGGAGCGGTGTTAGCAGGCGAGATCTGTAGAACACCGGCACCGGTGATCTGGTCGATAACGCTTAGCGATACACCCGACGATGCTGCACCGACGATGGCGTCAACGCCGTCGTTGATAAGAGCAGTTGCCGACTGAGTTGCGATGTCGGTGGTGGTGTCACCTGAGTCTTTGTGCGAGACCGATACACACTTACCAGCTACACCGCCGGCTTCGTTGATCTCTTTAACTGCGAGGTCAACACCAGCGATTTCTGGGGCACCGAGGAACGCGAGGTTACCGGTGGTTGGAAGTAGGCTTCCTACGCTTAGTGCTGCATCGGTGCAGTTAGCTGCATCGAATGAAGGTGCAGCACACGACGAAAGAATCATGGCGCTAGATGCAGTAACTGCAAGTGCGGCAAAACCTCTCTTGAGCTTTGAATTCATTGTTTCTCCGTTTCAATGGTTGTTCGCCAACCGTCGTTGGCAAACGCACGCGTCAGGGGTCTGACACGCTTGCGTTCAGCCTAGTAAACAGCGCAAGTCGAAAACCAGTTGTGACGTAACAATCGTGTTTCGACTGGGAAAAGGTTTGGTAACGGAACCTTATGCGGCAAAACACTGCCGCCGAGGGTCAACCCTGGGTGCGCAGGCGGCGGTTTGCGCGATTGCGGCGCAGAGCATCCGTGGTGAGGGTCAGCAAAGCAACCCAGACAAGAATGAACCCGACCCAGCGAGCTGGCGGCATCTGCTCTTGAAACACCGTTAGTGCAAGAACAAACTGGATGCTCGGCGTCATGAACTGCATAAAACCAACCCAGCTCAGCGGTAGGTTTTCGGCCGCGGTGCCGAACAAAATCAGCGGAACCGCAGTCATGATGCCGAAGAAGGCCAAACCGGCCACGCCCTGCCAGCCGTGTTCTGCGATTTGAAGCCCTGGCGCCAGGCTGGCAACGATCGCGCCTTGGATGATGGCGACCGGCATCAGTGCGCCCGATTCGATGGCATAAGAGTTGAGCGCGCTAACCTTGCCGCCGAGTTTGTTTTTGGCTAGACCGTAGATGCCGAACGAGCCGGCCAGGGTGAGGGCGATCCAGGGCAGGTGGCCGTAGTCGATGGTGAGAACGGTTACGGCGACTGCGCCGAGGCCGACGGCTGACCACTGAATGGCGTTGAGCTTTTCGCGCAAGAACACCACGGCAAGCAGCACCGTCACCAGCGGATTGATGAAATAGCCGAGCGAGGTTTCGACCACTCGACCGGCCGAGATGCCGATCACATAAACCTGCCAGTTGATCATGATGAAGAACGAGCAGAGGGCGATCCAGCCGAGCATCCGCTTGTTTTTGAACACGGCGGCGAGCGATCGCCACGAACGAGTGACCGAGATGAGCAGCACGGCGGTGGCGAAGCCAAAGACGATGCGCCAGACGACGATTTCCCACGGGTTGGCGAAGGTGGCGAGGCCGGCGATGATTAGCGGAAACGAGCCCCAGATGAAATAGGCGGTGAGACCGAGACCAAGACCCTTGGCCACGTTCTTTTCGCGGGGCGCTGTGGGTGCCGCATCGATTTCGCTCACCTCTACAACCTAGCGGGGCGGGTCAGGTGCGGGGCGCGAACCTGCGAAAATGTAACCGAAACGATTCGCTCGAAAGGCTCGCATGACCCCCAAGAAACTCTTCAACACCTTCGCACGAGCCGAGGCGGTCACCTGGACTCTGCTGATCGGTGCGCTCGTCGCCCGCGGACTAGGTGTCGACCCGCTCGTGGTCACAGCCGCCGGTGGCGTGCACGGTGCGGTGTTCTTGGGCTACGCGGTTACCGCCGCCCTCGTGGCCGTCAACCAGCGCTGGGCGCTTGGTAAGACCATGCTGGCCGTTGCCCTTGCGATCGTGCCGTTTGCGACCATCCCGTTTGAAATCAAATTGAACAAGGATGCTTCGCTCGATGGACCTTGGCGCGTGAGCGCTGGCACCGACCCGCGTGATGCGCACTGGTTCGACCGACTTTTTCGCTGGTTCATCGCTCGCCCGCTCGTCTTGATTCTCACGCTGCTGGTAGCGCTAACCGCGGTGTTCAGCTTCTTGCTTGCTCTCGGTTCGCCAACCGAGTGGTTCAACTAAGAGTCAGTGTTAGGTGTGTCCAAGTAATCCATCAAGTCGCCTTCAAAGTTCTTTGCGAACATTTTGGGTCTAGGACCAAGGTATTCGACTTTTGCCGACCAGTGGGCCCGGTCAATAGAGATCTTGTAGTCCCACACATAGTCAAAGTTGGTCAGCCAGACCCGATCGGTACCGGCACTCAGTCCTTTGAGCTGGGGGCAAATAAGTTTGTTGCCAACAATCCGGTATGCGAACCTGTTCTCAAGAACGTAAGTGAGTTTTGTTCGTTCCCAAGCCAAGATCTCACGGCGGTCACCCACGCCCTGACCCACCAAATCCTTGTAGTGCGCGTCGAGTAGTTGTTGTGTAGTAGGTTCAACTATTTCGCAGCGAGTTTCAAACCAGGTAGACCAATCCCACAGATCAAAAGCACGCAATGAGCAGGTGTCAGAGGCAAGCCGAATCAGAGTGCTGGCAAAAAAAACATTGTTCAAAGGCAGGTACCCCGAGCTGGTGACTTGGATACCCTTGGAATCCAAACCAAGAATATTCATGCTCTTGAACGCGTTTTTTGTAGTCTGCTTCCAAAACCTTGTTCGTTCAGGAATGGTTCTCTTCACAACAACCGCTGTCGCGCGAGCATCTCTAAAATCTTCTAGAGTGCCCTCAAGAATTTTGACTTGCGCATCTATGGCTTGACGAGCGTTATCGTGAGCCTCTTGACTCCACTCCAGCTTGTTTGGCAAGGTAGGCACTGTTGACCAATTTTGCTCACCGATAACGCTCACCGCACTGTCGCTTGATGCCAGAGCAGGAGCTGCGAGCAGCGTTGCCATTACGAGACCAACCGAAACCGATGCAATCAACCTCATGGCAGCACCGGCATGCTCATCGCGACCATGTGCCCACCTCCACCGCCACCGTAGATTGGCAGTCCGATAAAGTTGTCAGGCCATGCCGATAAGTTGGATTTGTACAGTCTTCTCTGACGCGTTACACCGAGGTTGAAGGTATCTTCCGACACAACTATGTAATCAACGTTGCCGGCGGCAGTGTATTTGACGTAGTCAATCCATGCGACGTGCCCGTAATTCCACTGAGCGATGTCCCCCTTGTAAGGCTGCGGGTATAAAACAGCCCCCGGAATTTTCGTGATTGCGGTCGTGTCCCACTGGCTCGCGTCACCGAGCTGCCCATATTTCAAGTCTGCGTAGCCCATAACTTTAAAAAACCGATACGCCACATAAGACGTGCAATTGTGTGGGATGGGGTTGCCCTGGCTATCTTTGTCGTAGTTGTAGGAGCTAGACCCGTCCGAACCTGAATACCCAGTGACGCCAGACACACCAGTATTCACGCAGTAGTACGACGCCTCTTCGCACACTGTTACGTTGGCCGCGGCACTAGCGCTCAGGCTGGAGCTCACCGCTAGCCCGAGAGCTAGCAAAACAGATGTAGCAAATCTAAATAATTTCATTTGAACCCCCAATATGTTTTACTAGTCACCCCGACTCAATCGCACTATAGCAGAGCCAGCCGGATTCAAGCAACCAAAACCAATAAGTTCATTTACCGCTCAGCCGAGTGGTTTAAAAACTAGTTCGACTCAGCGCTAGGCCCGGTTGAGGCGTGGGCCGCAGCCCAAGCGCGTTTGCCAGAAGGCGATAGAGCGGCAAAGGCAGCAATCACCACAGTGGTTGTACCCGTGCCGATAAGAATCGATTCAACCGAAACCACGTCGGCTAGCGGCCCCAAGACCGCCATACCTAGTGGCATTGCCACGGCCATCACGATTCCGACGAAGCCGAACACGCGACCCTGGCGCTCTGGCTCGACAGTTTCTTGAAGCAGGGTCATGGCCGATGTCGAGAATGCCGGCACGATCACGCCGATAAAGAAGAACAGGCTGAAGAACAAAATCAGGTTGGTTGAGAATCCCATGACGACGGCCAAGATGCCGAATGCCACGGATGTCGCAATGATTGTTGTGATTCGATCCAGCTTGTTGGCGAACAGCGCCATCAAACCACCGCCGATCACCATGCCGATACCGAACGAGAGTTCGAGCACGGTGAGCAGCCAGACATCGCTACCCCAGTTTCGAACCAGCATCAGTGGCGAGAGGTTTGACGGAGCCACGATCAGCAAGAAGACCACGCCAAAAACGACCATGACCCAACGAACCAGCTCGTGGGTGAAGGTGTAGCTGATTCCCTCTTTGAGGTCGGCGAAGTACGAAGGCTTGTCAGCGCTGGATGCTCGAGCCAACGTCGGCACGGAAACGGTGGCAAGCAGCGAAAGCCCTATGACCGCGGTTACGAAGTCGATAAACAAAATGCCAACCAGCGACATGTTTGCGTAGATTGCGGCTGCGGCTAGTGGCGCGATCAAGGTGAGTGAAGATTGCACGCTGCTGTTGATGCCGTTTACTCGCATCAACTTGTCGGTCGGCACGATCTGCGGCAGCAGCGCCGAGATGGCTGGCATTTGAACACCGGCACCAACAGAGCGAACCGCCATCACCAAGAAAATCAGCCAGAGGTCATTGACGCCCGAGAGCATCAAAAAGGCGAGGCCTAAGGTCGCGAGCGCGATAGCCGAGTCCGAGATGATGATCATAATTTTGCGATTGACGCGGTCGGCCCAGACACCGGCGAAGACCGAGACGATTGCCTGTGGCAAGAATCCGAAAACTGCCGCCAGGGCCAAAATCAGCCCCGACTTAGTGGTGAGGGTCAGGTGCCACATGATGGCGTACTGAACTAGAGCCGAACCGAGAGTCGTAATGGTCTGACCGACCAGAAACACGGATACGCGCTTTTTCCACCCCTCGAAAGTGGCATTATCTGCCGGGGCCTCTGTCGCATTCATGGTCATTGAAAAACTTTCTGGTCTTTGTGGGATAAGATTATTGTACACATGTACAAGTCTTTAGGAGTTCGTAATGGCATATCTAGCTGTAATCCTCGCTGGGGTGTTTGAAATCGGTTTTGCAACCTTTTTGAAGTTTTCGAATGGGTTCACCCGCCTACTTCCTTCTATCGGCTTCTTGGTGTGTGCCGGTGTTAGCTTCTTCCTTCTTAGCTGGTCACTTAAAACACTTCCTATCGGCACCGCTTATGCCATCTGGACGGGTATCGGCGCTGCTGGAACCGCGATGCTGGGCATGTTGTTTTTCAATGACCCTTGGTCGCTCAGTCGAATTTTTGCCATCGGCCTAATCATCGCCGGCGTCATTTTGCTCAACCTGACAGGCGCGAGCCACAGTTGAGCACAACCGACAAAACGGTTACTACCCGCGAGAAAATCTTGCGCGCTGCAGAAGAGATTCTGATCGCCCACAGCTTTAGCGCCATTACTCACCGTTCGGTGGCGAATATGGCGGGGGTTCCACTTGGAAGCACGACCTATCACTTCAAAGACAAACCAGAACTCATCAACGAGGTGATGCGAAACATTCTTGAGGCCGAGATCGAGAGGCGTTCTCGAATCAACGTGGTTGCAACTCCAAATCATGAGCAGGTTGGCGACTACCTAATCGAGTTGTTTGTGCCGACGGATTTTCAAAACAGACACCGCTTGGCCGTGTTGTACGAGCGACTTCTTGAGGCTCGCAACATCGAGGGTCTTCAGCCGATGGTCGCCCAAGATCAGAGCCATCTCTTTGAAACCGTGAAACGACAGTTTTCAATCTGGGGCTTTGAGCCTTTTGCCGGGACCGCAATGGCAATAGTTGAGGGGCGAGCCGTACAGTGGCTGAACCAAGAAAGTGATTTCGAGCAACTCAAATTGAGCATCCGTGAAGATCTTGCTCTGCTACTCCCCAAGCAGGGCTGACGCTAGCAACCTGATTTTTGCAAAGAAAAAACCCCAGCCGTGGAGGGCTGGGGTTTCGTGGCTAGTGAGGGATTCGAACCCCCGAAGGCTGAGCCGGCTGATTTACAGTCAGATCCCTTTGGCCGCTTGGGTAACTAGCCTTGCCGCAAACTTTTGCAAGCTAAGCGAACTAGTAAAGGATACAAGAACTTGTGCCTGAGCGCTAACCGGCGGTTGTGAGCATCCGATTCTGCAAGTAGATTTGTAAAAACTGAAACGCTAGAGAAATTTACAGGTTTTTTACATGGTCGGCATTGAAGAAGTTGCAGCCCTAGCCGGTGTTTCTACGGCCACCGTCTCTCGCGCCCTGCGCGGCAAAGACCACGTGAGCGCCAAGGCTCAGGCGAAAGTCGAGGATGCTGCCCGCGAACTCGGCTATGTTGCATCTTCATCGGCCGCAACCCTGGCCACCGGTCGCACCCAAAACATCGGCGTAGTGTTGCCTTACATTGACCGCTGGTTCTTCTCGGTGATTCTCGAGGCGATCGAAACCGAACTCATCGATCACGGCTACGACCTCACCCTTTATAACCTGAGCGGTGGTGAGAAGCAGCGCAAAAAGATTTTCGACGAACTGCTGCTGCGCAAGCGCGTTGACGGCGTGCTGGCAATCGCAGTGAACCCAACCGAATCAGAGTTGGCAAACCTCAACCGCATGCACAAACCAATCGTGGGAATCGGTGGGCCGATCAAGGGTGCTCGTTCAATCACCATGGATGACGTTGCCGCGGGCAAACTGGCCACCGAGCACTTGCTCTCGCTCGGCCACACCCGCATCGGAATGATTCGCGGCTTGCCGAACGCCGACGAGGAATTCGGGCAGCCGAGCCTTCGCTACTACGGCTATGCCGAGGCTATGAAAAAGGCGGGCCTCAAAATCAACGAAAACTGGGTCGCCGAATGCGACTTCACGATTCCTGGGGCATACGTGGTTGCCAAGCAACTGTTCACCGACGTGCGCGATGCACCGAGTGCGGTGTTCTGCGCGTCAGATGAGATGGCCTTCGGTGCAATCATGGCCGCCAAAGACTTAGGTCTCGAAGTGCCGAAAGACCTGTCGGTGGTCGGCATCGATGACCACAACCTCAGCGATTTCTTTGGCTTGAGCACCATCGCCCAAAAGCCGGCCGATCAGGGTCGTGCAGCGGTCAACACCTTGTTGGACATCCTCTCGATGCCAAACCCCGAAGACCACGACAATGTCGAAGATAAGAAAGAGTGGCCGGTGAAGTTGGTGGTTCGCGCCAGCACCGCCAAGTTTGCCAAGCGATAAACTTTCACCTATGGCTGATTCCTCATTTGACATCGTTTCTAAGGTCGACAAGATGGAGGCCGACAACGCCCTCCACCAAGCACAAAAAGAGATCGAGCAGCGCTACGACTTCAAGGGCGTAGGCGCCGAGATCGACTGGTCTGGCGAAAAGCTACTCATGAAGGCCAGCAGCGAAGAGCGCGTCAAGGCGGTGCTCGATGTGTTTCAGTCGAAGCTGGTCAAGCGCGGCATTTCACTAAAGAGCTTGGATGCTGGCACTCCGTTTGCCTCGGGCAAGGAGTACCGCATCGAGGCCACCCTCAAAAATGGCATCGACCAAGAAAACGCGAAAAAGATAAGCAAGATCATTCGCGAAGAGGGCCCGAAGAGCATCAAGTCGCAGATTCAGGGCGACGAGCTGCGCGTGAGCAGCAAGAGCCGCGACGACCTACAAGACGTGATTGCGCTGCTCAAGTCGAGCGACCTGCCAATCGACGTTCAATTCACCAACTACCGCTAGGCGACCCGCCGTCGCGCTGAGGTTTTGGCGCGGCCGGAATCAGGCGTCGATTGAAGAGATTGGCCCGGTTGGTGGGTATGCGCTGGCGTTCTCGGCTCGTAGCCTCTTAGACTTTTTCACCACTACCCCGGCGATGATTCCCGCCGCCAAGAACGATGCGAGCGGAAACACGAACGCCGCCTCGAGGCCCGGGCCTTCGGCAAGCGCACCCATGATCACCTTGGCGAGCATCATCATGAGCGCATTGGCCAGGCTCATGCGCGAAAGAGCCTGTGCCGTCGTAAGCCCACGAATGTCACCGGCGGCGCTGTAGAACGAAGGCACCATCGAGGCGATGCCAAGACCCGCCAACGCGAAGAAAACCACCTGAACAGTGAGGGCGGCGTCGACGCGGTCGGCGAGAGTTGAGACATCCCCGTTGGCGACGATGGCGGCCGGCCAGAATACGCCGATTGACATCATCACCGAACCGATCAGGCCACCCCACTGCGACATGGTGCTGAAGTGGATGCGCTTGGTGATGTGCACCACCGAGAAACGCCCCACGATCATGGCCGCCACGAACACGGTGTAAGGCAGGGCGCCGCGCCCGGCCTCGAGTTGCAGAACATCTCGGCTGAACACAGCGCTCCACTCCATCATGACGAGCTCGGGCCACATGCCGGCAAAAAGACCTAGTGACAAAAACCACAGGTAGCCGGGGGTTGCCAGCCACGACACCTTCTTGTCGCCGGCTTTCGGCTTTTCGGCCTCGTGACCGTCTTCGGCAGGTGAGAGCAGGTAGTTGCCCGATAGTTGGAAGGCAATGAAGACGAGAATCGCCACGATGACCAAGTGTTGCCAGAGCGGCAAGAAGGTGGCGAGAACACCACTCACTGCAGCCGAGACAGCTGCGCCAATCGACCACGAACCGTGGAACGAGCCGAGTAGCACCTTGCCAAGCTTTTTTTGAAACATCACGGCCTGGGAGTTGAGGGCGATATTGAAAGTACTGAATGCAAATGACTGAAGCGTGTAGGCGATGAAAAACAAAATCGGGTTGGTGATCCAGGCCAGCGACATGAGTACGAGGCTGATGGCGATTGCCGAAATCTTGATCACGGGGCTGGTTCCGAATCGGTTGACCAGCTTGTTGGTGAACACCAGCGGTAGCAGCGAGCCGAGGCCCGCGAACCCGATGATCGCTCCCCACTCCGCAAAGTTCACGCCGATCTGGTCGATCAATTCGGGGATGCGCGGCAGGGTGGTAATCGCAGCGAACGCTTGCGTGAAGAAGATCACGAAGAGCGCGAGTTTGGCGCTTTTCAGTCGTTTCTGGTCGAGGTGGTTTGGCACTTTGCTACTGCTTGGTCACTTCGATGAGCAACGCCTGCTCGGGGCGAAGGGCCGGGGAACGTAGTCCTAGACGAGCAAGTAGAGCGCCCGAAACCACCGCACCATCGAACCACTTCGGCGGTGCGATTTGCGTGTATTCGGGGGCTCCGGCTGGCTCGACTACTTTGACCAGATAGTTGGCGTCAGCATCCAAGCCGGTTAGTCGAATGTTCGCTGGGCGGCTGAACTGCGACTGGCGCAGGGCAACGTGCGAGAACAGTGCCTGCGAACCGTCGGCGGCAATCACGCCGTGAGTCCAAGAGTTGGCCTCGGTCTGGTCGACGCGAACCACGCGGCCAGAGTGCAGCATGTCGCGCTTCGACTTGTAATAGGCGATCCAGCCTGCAAGCTGGGCCTTCTGGGCATCGGTTGCTTCGGTGAGGTCCCACTCGAGGCCGGCGTGACCCCAGAGCGCGGTCGCACCGCGGAACGACACCGAGTGGGTGCGACCCGTCGAGTGAGCCTTGGTTGGGCCAATGTGAGTGCCGAGCATCTCGGGCGGAATCACGATCGAGGTGAATCGCTGAATCGACTGGCGCTCGAGGGCG
>JAURIU010000035.1 GCA_030832605.1 Rhodoluna sp.
ACCAGAGCGGTTTTGCAGTCACCAAGAAGCTTCGCTCGATGGGAATCGACGTTCCGGTGCTGTTTCTAACCGCTCGTGACGAAACCGAAGACAAGGTGACCGGTCTCACCGTCGGCGGCGATGACTACATGACCAAACCGTTCAGCCTTGACGAAATCATGGCCCGTATCAGCGCAATTTTGCGCCGCACCCAAAAGATTGAAGCTTCAGACAGCGTGATCGAGGTTGGCGAAATTTCGATGAACGAAGACGCCCACGATGTTTTCGTAAATGGCCAACTGGTCGAGTTCTCGCCAACCGAATACAAACTGCTGCGCTTTCTAATGTCAAACGCCAACCGCGTTCTCACCAAATCACAAATTCTCGATCACGTTTGGGAATATGACTTTGGTGGCGAAATGGGAATCGTTGAGTCTTATGTGAGCTACCTGCGAAAGAAGCTAGACCCGCTTACCCGCGAGCCAGTTATCGTCACGAAGCGCGGCGTTGGCTACATGTATAAGAGCACAAAGAAAGAAAAGTAATTGCGCCAAAAGGGAACCGACGTTTGGGAGCGCATTTCACTGCGCTCTAAACTGACGACCCTCTCGGTTGCCTTGATCGGTCTTCTATTGATTGTTTCTAGCGTTGGAACAATGGCGCTACTAAGAACATATCTTCACCAGAATCAAGACACCGTGCTGATTTCGACCGTTGAGGTAATGCGCCAACAAAGCCCTCTAACAGTTGAACAAGACCTTGCCACCAGGCAGCTACGTCTGCCAAATCTGCCTAGCGGTTACTACATTGCCTTCTTGGATCGATCGGGTTCACTTCAGTTGGCCTTCTCATCGTCGACGACCGCAAATGGCCAACTCCCGAACATTTCGAACTTCGACCTGCAAGCAGTGCTATCGACCAAGGGTCTACCTTTCGAGGTGGACACTAACGGGCAATTCATCCAAGAGAACGAGGGGGCCGGATGGCGTTTGATCGCCGCCCCATCTCAGGCTTTTCCTGGTTCAGTAGTAGTTGCCCTTCCGACCGATGCCAACAACGGTCTTATGAATCAGTACCGCAATGTTGGTCTGGTGTTTGGCGTCTTCTTGCTGATACTCAGCGGTATGGCGATCTGGTTGACCATCACACGCGCCCTTAGGCCTCTCAAGGAGGTCGAGCGCACAGCAGCCGCAGTCGCAGCCGGAGATACCAGTCAGCGCCTTCTTCGTCTCGAAGGGCAAACCGAGATGTCACGAGTAAACCGGTCGCTAAACACAATGCTTGACTCAATCGATGACGCCTTGGATGCTCGTGGCAAAACCCTTGAGCAAATGCGCCGATTCGTTGCCGATGCCAGCCACGAACTGCGTACCCCGTTGGTTTCGGTTCGTGGTTACGCCGAGCTTTATCGAATGGGTGCTCTGTCTGACAAGGCCAAGCTCGATGACGCGATGACGCGAATCGAATCTGAAGCCGTGCGCATGACCTCGTTGGTCGAAAGCTTGTTGTCGCTGGCCAGGCTTGAGGAAGATAAGCCTCTCGAAATCAAAGAGACAGACATCCTCGCCTTGTGCAGGGATGCTGCCAAGGACCTTTCGGTTGCCGAGTATCGCCGCAAAATAGTCGTAACCGACCTGAACGGGCTCAAGCTTGACGATAAGTCGATGCTGATGGCAAACGTAGACCAGAACATAATCAAGCAGGTCTTGATCAACCTCTTGGCCAACGCATCGCGCTTCTCGCCAGAAGATGCGCCGGTTTTTGTGGCGGCAGGCAATGACGCAGGAAGCCTGGTTATTGAAGTGCGCGACAGCGGCGAGGGCATACCTAAGTCGCTTCGCGATAAGGTTTTTGAACGCTTCTATCGTGCAGATAACTCGCGAAACAGAGAAACTGGCGGCAGCGGTCTTGGCCTAGCGATTGTCAAAGGTTTGATAGAAAAGCACGGCGGAACCATCAAAGCCAGCGAAACTAAGGGCGGCGGAGCAACCCTCAGCGTGCGATTGCCACAACCCTAAAAGTTATCCACAGGTTTGTTTTTCGCTCGCACAGCGAACGAAATTGATTGCAGAATCTTCGCATGACGCAATTTTCAGTAGACGCAGCCCAAGTGCTCGCGGCAAATAGCAACATTCAATCAACCATCGGTCGCCTACGCGGTGAGATCGACAACCTTCACTCGCAGCTACAAGGGTTGCAAAATTCTTGGCAGGGTGTGGCCGCCAACTCATTCCAAGAACTGGTTAGCCGGTGGCGCGTCACCGAGTCTACGGTTTCAGACCAATTGGGTCAGATTGGTCAGGCTTTGGCACATGCAGCCACGCAATATTCTGACGTCGAAAGTGCAAACACTCGACTGTTCAGCTAAAGACCCTCTGGGTGAGCGCCTCCCCTCGCTAATCCCAGAGTCTCTTGCTCACTATTGGTCAGGGCAAGAGAAAAGGGCGAAGCCGACTGGCTTCGCCCTTTTTCTTTTTTGAACTAGAAGTCCATGCCTCCGCCAGGAGCTGCAGGTGCAGACGCTGGCTCAGGCTTGTCGGCAACGACAGCCTCGGTGGTCAAGAACAGTCCTGCGATCGATGCCGCGTTCTGAAGTGCAGAACGAGTCACCTTTACAGGGTCGTTGATTCCGGCCTTGAGCATGTCAACATACTCTCCGGTCGCTGCATTCAAACCCATGCCCGAAGCTAGTGAGGCAACCTTTTCGGCTACTACACCTGGCTCAAGACCCGCGTTGATCGCGATCTGCTTTAGCGGAGCCGAGATGGCAACGCGAACGATGTTTGCACCAGTTGCCTCGTCGCCAGTTAGCTCTAGCTTCTCGAATGCAACCTTTCCGGCCTGAATTAGGGCAACGCCACCACCGGCGACGATACCTTCTTCAACGGCGGCCTTCGCGTTACGCACTGCATCTTCGATGCGGTGCTTACGCTCTTTCAGCTCAACCTCGGTGGCTGCTCCCGCCTTGATCACTGCAACACCGCCGGCAAGTTTTGCCAAGCGCTCTTGTAGCTTCTCGCGGTCGTAGTCGCTGTCGGTGTTTTCGATTTCTTTACGAATCTGGTCAACACGGCCCTTGATGGCTAGCTCGTCGCCAGCGCCCTCGACAATGGTGGTCTCGTCTTTGGTGATGACTACCTTGCGGGCGCGACCGAGTAGGTCGAGGGTCGCAGTCTCTAGGCGTAGGCCAATCTCTTCAGAGATAACCTGGCCGCCGGTGAGAATCGCGATGTCCTGAAGCATGGCCTTGCGACGGTCGCCGAAGCCTGGAGCCTTGACTGCTACCGACTTGAAGATTCCGCGAATCTTGTTGAGAACCAAAGTGGTGAGTGCTTCACCTTCGATGTCTTCACCGATGATTAGCAACGGCTTGCCGGTCTGAATGACCTTCTCAACGATTGGAAGAAGGTCTTTCATGGCAGAAACCTTAGAGTTCACGATTAGAACGTAGGCATCTTCGAGAATTGCTTCTTGACGGTCTGGGTCGGTTACGAAGTAAGCCGAGATGTAACCCTTATCAAAGCGCATACCTTCTGTGAGCTCTAGCTCTAGACCAAAAGTATTTGACTCTTCAACAGTAATGACGCCTTCTTTGCCAACCTTGTCCATTGCTTCGGCGATCATTTCACCGATTGTTGCATCTGCTGCAGAGATAGATGCGGTCGCAGCGATCTGCTCTTTCGAGTCGACCGGCTTGGCCTGAGCGAAGAGCTGCTCGATGACGGCTGCAACAGCCTTGTCGATGCCGCGCTTTAGCGAAATTGGGTCAGCGCCGGCTGCTACGTTGCGAAGACCTTCGCGAACAAGTGCTTGGGCTAGAACGGTTGCGGTGGTGGTGCCGTCACCGGCGACGTCGTCGGTCTTCTTGGCTACCTCTTTGACAAGTTCGGCACCAATGCGCTCGAACGGGTCTTCAAGCTCGATTTCTTTTGCAATCGAGACACCGTCGTTGGTGATGGTGGGTGCGCCCCACTTCTTTTCTAGAACGACGTTGCGGCCACGTGGGCCTAGGGTAACTTTCACGGTGTCGGCGAGGATGTTCAAACCGCGCTCTAGGCCACGACGGGCCTCTTCGTTGAAACTAATGATCTTTGCCATTTTTGGTTTTTCTCCGATGGTTCAGAAATGGGTTGGTTAGCACTCTAGGGTTTTGAGTGCTAATCCATTATTAGCACTCTAGGCACCAGAGTGCAAGTGCGCCAAGTCGCCTGTGGAGCGCCCTTGGCGAACATCCGGACACAAAAATGCCGCTCCCTTTCGAGAGCGGCATCTGTGGTTACGAAAGCGATTAACCTAGAACGTTGACCTTGTCAGCCTGAGGACCCTTGTCGCCAGCCTTGATTTCGAATTCAACTTTTTGGTTTTCGCGAAGTTCTTTGTAGCCATCGCCCTGAATAGCGCTGAAGTGTACGAATACTTCTGCACCGCCATCCTCAGTGATGAATCCATAGCCCTTTTCGGCGTTGAACCACTTTACGGTTCCTGTTGCCATTGCATACTCCTGTTACCTAATTAATCGATCGTGGCAACGCCACAACCGAGCCGCATAGAAACTACGAAGTTGCTATGTGAATCATCAAAGCGATAATTCTTAGTCGACTTCTCTAACCCTATTCGCAATAGAGGGAAAAGTACCAAGCCTTTTTAAAAAGAAATTTGCTCGTTTATCAAGGTGTTATAACTCGGCTACTTGAAATCGGCACCCAAAACGACGGTTATCGGGTCTGAATAGCCGACCGAAACCTGCACTTCGAACTCCCCCAGGGTTTTGAGCAAGCTCTTCGAGGCTTCCTCAAACTGTGGGCTAGAAATCAAAACTTGGGTTTTTTCGGGCACGGAGGTACCGGCAAGATTGTCGGCTGTAAGCACATTCCAGCCAGCATCCAGCAATTTGTGCGCAACTTTTGAAGCCAGGCCATCTTGCCCCGTGGCGTCAAGAATGGTTACTCCGGTTGCTTTTACCGAAGACGTGGATGCACTTGGTGAAGCCTGCACCAGCTCTGAAGGATCGATCACTACGGACCCGTCAATGATTTTCAAACCGACGATGCTGCATAGGCCAACCACTGTTGCGACCACTAAAACTCGAATGAATTCTCTGACCCGGTCTCGCTTGGTTCGGCGCGCACGGTGACGACCACCGTGAACCGTAGCCGAGTCAAACTCGTCTTTCGGGAACTTTTGCGCCATGTAATCAACTTATATCTCTTAGGTCCGCGACTGCGGTACTTAATATTGACACGGGTGGTCGCAAAGTCAGACCACATCAATCAAAAGAGGTTTCGAAATGGGCTACGAAGTAGAGAAGACCGAAGAGCAGTGGCGCGAAGAACTCAGCGAGTTCGAATATCACGTATTACGTGAAGCCGGCACCGAGCGTGCTTACACTGGCGAACTGCTCGAAGAAGGCCGAGTCGGCATCTATGCCTGCAAGGGATGCGGCACCGAACTGTTCCGCTCGAACGCGAAATTCGACTCGCACTGCGGTTGGCCTTCGTTCTATGAACCACAAGACGGCGATGCCGTTGAGCTAATCGAAGATCGCAGCCACGGCATGGTTCGCACCGAGGTGCGCTGCGCAAAGTGCGGCTGCCACCTGGGTCACGTTTTCGAAGATGCGCCCCAAACTCCAACGGGCGATCGCTTCTGCATTAACTCGGTCAGCATTACCTTCTCAAGCGCCGAGTAGCAAATAGACTGTGGATATGTCTGAAGAAAACATGAAATCAAAAAGCACCAACAACATCAACGTGGCGACCGGTAGCGCAGGCGGCTTTTACTTCATCGGGTTCATCGGTGCGGCCGTTTACTTTGTTTCAACCGCGGTTGATTTCTGGGATGGCGCGCTCGGACTAGTGCAGGCAGCTCTCTGGCCAGGATTCTTGGTTTACGAAGCGCTTTCGATTCTCGGCGCGTAGCCTTAGGTCGCGACTCAAAGGTCGCAAGCACTTATATCTGAGCCGACTATGGGACTCGAACCCACAACCCCCGCTTTACAAGAGCGGTGCGCTACCAATTGCGCCAAGTCGGCATGGCAAGAGTTGATCTAGCCAGAGTAAATCTTACCTGCAGGCGAGCATCCAATTAGAGGGCGTGCTGAACGACCATCTGCACCTTGCTAGAGCGGGTAGCACATCTCGTCGACGTCGTCCCAGTACTCTTCGTCGATGATGCAACCGTTTTCGTCTAGGTATTCGCTATCGTCGGCTTCGACCGGAGTGAACTCAATCACGAAGTTTGAACTTGTCCAAGCTTTCTGAGAGCCAGATTTTGCTGAGACGAAGCGGTAGACAAATACACCATCTGCCCAGAAATCTTCTTCCAGTTCCTCATCGAAATAAGTAGACCAAGGCTTAATCTTTGCTTTGCCCGTGCTGGAATTTGTCACAACAGATGACGCCCCGTTTTGCCATTTACCCTCGAAGTAGTACTGCAGCTGAACCACGCGCTTGGTTTTCGGCGAAGTCACCTTGACCTCGAAAGAACAGGCGTCTGACTCGTCTTCCGTGTAGTCATAGATGAGGTAGCTCTTGTAACCGTCTAGGCACTCTGAGCCAAGGCCGGTGACAGTGAAGCTTTGCGCACTCACGGCTTGGGCTTGGATGGTCCCACTGATGGTTCCGCCTGCGAATGCGGCAAGCGTTGCCACAAGTGCAATTGCTAACCAACGTAACTTTGCGAACATGCGTTCCCCCTATGGTCGCTAAGTTGACTTGGCTAAATACTACTTCTGAGCCCAGACGCTGCTAACCCACTGCTCAAAGCGAGCCGGGTTTGCCATCTCTTCGGCGCTGCCGCTGTATCGCATGCCGTTCAAAACCACAAACGGTGTGCTGTCAACGACTAGTTCAGTACCAGGAGCCACCGCACCTAGTGTGTCGCTCGTGGTGTCACCGATCCACTTGTCGAAAGCCTTGTTCTTGATACAGCTTCGGATCTTGTCGAGATTCGATACACCCACCGATTCGGCCAACGCTACAAGTTCGTTGTCTTCAGGCCCTGCCGTTGCTTCTGGTGGCTGGTTGGCAAAGATTTTGTTGCTCATCTTCATGAACTGGTTTGGCGAGAACTCGGCGACGCAGACGGCAGCGTTAGCCGCGCGTGATGAGAATTCGTTAGGCGAACCGCCGCCATCCAAGAATGAAATCGGGTGGTATTCGACGATCCATTCGCCGGCAGCAACTTTGCTCTCGATGAGTGGTGCGTTGAAGTTTTCGAAGTTTGCGCAGAACGGGCACTGGTAGTCAATGTAGACCGAAATGACCGGCACGTCTTCGGTGGTCGGCTTGTTGGTTGCAGTGAACGCTTCGAGGTTCTTGCCGATCCGGATTCCGTTGTCGTAGCTCATGTTGGTTGGCTTGGCAATCTCAGTTGGGCCAGCGGTAACAATGGCCCAACCAATGAGGCCACCCAAGATAAGAATTGCCGCGACGATTCCGCCGGCAAAACCGAACTGGCGCGCCTTCTCTGCCTTCTTGTGTTGCTCACGAATTTCGCGAGCCTTCTCGCGCGCTTCGTCTCGCTGCTGTGACCGTGAAAGTTTGTCGGGTTTAGACATTGAACAAATCCTTGCGTGTAAGTCACAGTTGCGTGACGTTCGGGGAGTTTTAGTCTAATCCAGCAGGCGCTAATGCAATAATGAAAGTACCTCAGACCGCCGGTTTGAGGGTTCCATCACTACGGATCGTCCGGCACGTACCTGCCGGTGAAGGAAAAATAAAAATGGCATCAGTGTCATTCAAGAAGGCAACTCGCCTTTACCCGGGCGGTACCCGCCCGGCCGTTGACCAGATTGAACTAGAAGTCGCCGACGGCGAATTCTTGGTTCTAGTTGGACCATCGGGTTGTGGAAAGTCAACCACCCTGCGCATGCTTGCAGGTCTTGAAGAGGTTAACGAAGGCGACATCTTTATCGGTGACCGCAACGTAACCGACGTTCCACCAAAAGACCGCGACATCGCAATGGTCTTCCAGAACTATGCTCTCTACCCACACATGACCGTGGCAGAGAACATGGGCTTCGCACTCAAGATTGCCGGTGTTAGCAAAGAAGAGCGTGCCGAGCGCGTTCTCGAAGCAGCCAAGCTTCTTGACCTCGAGCCTTACCTAGCCCGCAAGCCAAAGGCCCTTTCGGGTGGTCAGCGTCAGCGTGTGGCCATGGGCCGCGCCATCGTTCGCAAGCCTCAGGTGTTCCTCATGGATGAGCCGCTATCGAACCTCGATGCCAAGCTTCGTGTTCAGACCCGTACCCAGATTGCTTCGCTTCAGCGTCGCCTCGGTGTAACAACTGTTTACGTGACCCACGACCAGATCGAAGCAATGACCATGGGTGACCGCGTTGCCGTTCTTAAAGACGGCGTGCTGCAGCAGGTAGACACTCCTCGCAACCTCTACGAGCGCCCAAAGAACGTATTCGTTGCAGGCTTCATCGGCTCACCAGCCATGAACCTACTTCAGCTTCCAATCGTTGATGGTGGAGTTCGCTTCGGTAACACCGTTCTACCGGTAGACCGTGCGATTCTTGCCAAGACCAAGGCTGCTGAAATCACCGTTGGTCTTCGCCCTGAAGACCTAGTGATTAGCAAGGCTGGTCTAGAGGTTGAAGTTGACGTTGTTGAAGAGCTAGGCGCTGACGCTTACCTCTACACCCACGGCAACATCGGCAGCGGAGACGCCGAGCTAGTTGCTCGCGTTGACGCCGTCAACCACCCGAAGCCAGGTCAGAAGGTACTTCTAGCTCCTGAAGGTGGCGTGACCCACTTGTTCGACGTTGAGTCGGGCGCACGCCTGAACTAGCAGTTACCCAAGTAACCACTAGTGGCTTCTGCACTAAACATCACGGCTGCCACGGTAGACCCAGCATTGCTGGATCTACCGTGGCATTTGCCATTGGAGGACTGGCCCGATGAAAACATCGCTGCCCTCCCCAAAGGTCTATCGCGGCACACTGTACGATTTGCACACCTCAGTGGCTACGTAATCGCAATCAAAGAAACTCTCGCCGATCTTGCGAAGCGCGAGTATGACATGCTTCGCAATCTTCAAAAACTCGACGTTCCCTGCGTTGAACCCTTCGCCATCATCACCAACCGGAGCGATGATAAGGGTGAAGAACTCCCTTCGGTGCTAATCACTCGCCACCTGAAGTTTTCACTCCCCTACCGCGCAATGTGGTCTCAGGGTTTGCGAGCAGAAACTGCTACCCGATTGGTCGATGCACTTTCACTGCTATTGGTTCGATTGCACATCGCAGGCTTTTTCTGGGGCGACGTATCGCTCTCGAACACGCTGTTCAGGCGTGACGCGGGCTCATTCGCCGCTTACTTGGTCGATGCCGAAACCGGGCATCTCTACGACTCAGGGCTAAGCAATGGTCAACGTGAAAATGACCTTGAAATCGCACGCGTAAACATCGCCGGCGAACTAATGGACCTCGTGGCCAGCGGAAACGCCGCACCTGGGGTCGACCCGGTTGCGACATCCGAGCGAATCATGACGAAATACCGTGAACTTTGGCAAGAACTAACCGGCGCCGAAACCTTTGAGGTCAAAGAAAAGTGGAAGATTAATCTCCGCATCGAGCGCTTGAATGAGCTCGGCTTCGACATCGACGAAATGACCATCAAAACCGACGAAAATGGTGCGCTGGTAAAAATTCAGCCCAAGGTTGTCGACGCCGGCCACCACGCTCGTCGCTTGATTCGACTAACCGGTCTAGATGTCGAAGAAAATCAGGCCCGTCGCCTGCTCAATGACCTCGACGAATACCGCCGCGACCACGCGCGCCCGGGTGCTGACGAAGAAGTTTTGGCACACGAGTGGTTGAGCAACGTTTTCGAACCGGTGATTCTCGCCGTGCCTCGCGAAATGGCTGGTCGACTAGAGCCAGCCGAAGTTTTTCATCAGGTGCTTGAGCACCGTTGGTATCTTTCAGAAAATGCTAACGAGGATGTTCCGCTAAGCGCGGCAGTCGACTCATACGTGAAAAATGTTTTAGCTCACCGGCGTGACGAAGAATCACTAATCGAAGCACCCACTGGTTCGATAACTATGCCGACTCCGGTGCCATCCGGAACCATCAAGGTTGCCGAAGATGACGAAGAGGCCGACTGGCGCGACTTGGTTTAGCGCTTAGCTCGGCGCTTCGAAACCTCATACAAGGCAACCGAGGCTGCGATGCCTGCGTTCAACGATTCTGTGTCGCTCGAAATTGGAATCGAAAGAATCGCGTCGCAGTTTTCTTGAACCAGGCGGCTGAGACCTTTACCTTCAGAGCCGATGACCAAAACCAACGGTTCGGTGCCGAGATCGAAGGTCGGCAGCGATAGTTCGCCACCTCCATCTAGACCGACCACAAAAACGCCTCGCTTTTTAAATTCTTTTAGCGAGTTGTTGAGGTTTGCGGCAAGTGCAACTGGGATGCGCGCCGCG
>JAURIU010000036.1 GCA_030832605.1 Rhodoluna sp.
TCGAGCATGAACTACCGATCGGTTGTTGTGCTCGGATGCGCCACCGAAGTCACCGGCGACGAAAAGGCTCGCCTGCTCGAGGTCATCTCTGACGGATTCTTGCCTGGTCGCTCGGCTGAGGTTCGCGCATCCACCAAGAAAGAAATAGCTGCGACGACCTTGCTTTCGCTTTCACTTGAAGAGGCGTCGCTCAAGGTTCGCGCCCACGGCGTTGAAGACGAGGATGCCGACCTGAACACCGGCGTTTGGGCCGGAGTCGTTCCGCTCAAGTTGATGGCTGGCGAGCCAGAGCCAGATGGTGAAGAGGCGGCTTCGTTGCCTGTGCCAGAGAGCGTCAAGCGCTTCGTGGCAAACCCAAAGGGTTAGCTTCTCGCGAGTTTTGCACGCTGGTTGAGCGCTGAAGTTGAGCGCTTCTAGATGCCGGCCAGAATCGCGCGCATCTCTGCGTCGAGGCTTGCCAGTAGCTCATCGGCTTGCGACTTAGTTTCGCCAACCGCCTGTAGGTAGCACTTGAGCTTTGGCTCGGTGCCACTCGGGCGAACAATCACTCGCCGTGAGTCGGCAAGGTCAAATCTGAGCCCGTCGGTCGGTGGCAAGTCTGCAGAGCCTTCGCTTAGGTCGGTGAGCTTTGCCGTTACTCCGTTGATTTCGGCCGGTGGGTTGTTTCGCAAGGCGCTCATTAGGCGAGCGATTTCGCCCAGGTCGGTGAATCGAAGTGAAACCTGGCCGTTCGCAAAGTAGCCGAACTCGGCACGCAGGGCGTTGAGATGCTCATCTAGCGTGGTGCCTTGGACGGCCAGCTCTCGTGCCAACATGGCCACGGCAAGTGCTGCCGAAATGCCGTCTTTGTCTGGGGTCTGGCCAGGGTCGATTGCGTAGCCAAGGGCTTCTTCGTAGCCGAAAATCAGGTTTGGCACCTTGGCGATCCACTTGAAGCCGGTGAGCGTTTGCTTGAACTCGAGGCCGTGTTTGGCGGCGACTGCGGCAAGTGCAGAGCTCGAAACGATTGAGCAAGCGATCGCGCCTTTTCGGCCGGTGCGAGCGGCTGCGGCTGCCGCGGCGTGACCCAATATGAGACCCACCTCGTCACCGGTTAGGCGGCGATAGCCCTCGGCGCTGGTTGCATCGGGAAGCCCGATGGCCAAGCGGTCGGCGTCTGGGTCATTCGCGAAGATTAGGTCAGCGCCTGTCTCGCGAGCCTTCGCAAAGGCCAGGTTCATCGCGCCTGGTTCCTCAGGGTTCGGAAACGCGACTGTGGCGAAGTTCGCGTCTGGCTCGATTTGCTCGGCGACCACGTCGAGCGTGAATCCTGCTGCGCTAAACAGCGGTTCTACGGTGTCCCAACCTACGCCGTGCATCGCCGTGTAGGTGATGCGAAGGGTGGCGGGTTCGGTTGCCGATGCGTGCCCGCCGGCAAGGTGTGCGGCAGCATCCGTCGCGGTTTTGGCATAGGCGGCGCGAACCTCGTCGGCCACAAACTCGATGTCGGTCTCACGAGGCATGTCGCCGAACTCTAGGTCGCGGGCCACCTGATCGATGTGGGCGGCAATCTGCTTGTCGGCCGGCGAAACGATTTGCGAACCGCCGTTAGCGCCACCGAGATAAACCTTGTAGCCATTGTCATTCGGCGGATTGTGCGATGCCGTGACCATCACGCCGGCGCTGAGCCCAAGGTGCTTGACGGCGAACGCCACGAGCGGGGTGGGGGCGTGCGTTTCGAAAAGCAGAACGCGGATGCCGCATCCGGCCATAATCTCGGCGCTGTCTTGCGCAAAAATGTCGCTGTTCTTGCGGCCGTCGAAACCAATCACAACCGAAGGCTGTTCATCGCTGGCGTGCTCGAGCAGGTATTGCGCCAGTCCTAGAGCTGCCTGGGCGACGAGCACGCGGTTCATGCGGTTCGGGCCGGCTCCCAGTTCGCCGCGAAGGCCGGCGGTGCCGAATGCCAGGCGTGCGCCGAAGCGGCTTTGCAACTCGGGTTCGTTCTCGGCGGCGATGAGCGCGGCCAGCTCTGCGCGCGTCTCGGGGTCGGGGTCTTGGGCGTGCCAGGCCTTGGCCTGGGCCAGCAGCTGCTCGTTCACGTTAGGCCGGCTTACAGCTTGGTGATGATTTCGGCGAGCAGAGCGCTGATGCGACCTTCTGCCTCGCGACCGGCCTCGAGCACCTCGGCGTGGCTCAGCGGGGTGTCTTGAATGCCGGCTGCGAGGTTGGTCATCAGCGAGAATCCGAGCACCTCCATGCCGGCCTCGCGTGCCGCAATCGCCTCGAGTGCGGTTGACATTCCAACCAGGTGACCGCCAAAGTGCTTGACCATCTGTACTTCGGCCGGGGTCTCGTAGTGCGGGCCGCGAAACTGCACATAAACGCCTTCGTCGAGCTCGGCATCCACGCTTCTAGCCACGTCGCGCAAGCGTTTCGAGTAAAGGTCGGTGAGGTCGATGAAGGTTGCACCCTCGAGCGGGCTCGATGCGGTCAGGTTGATGTGGTCGCTGATCAAGACTGCGGTGCCCGGCTTCCAGCTGGTCTTGAGGCCGCCTGCGCCGTTGGTCAAAATCATCGTGGATGCTCCCGCAGCAGCCGCGGTGCGAACACCGTGCACCACGCGCCGAACCCCGTGGCCCTCGTAAAAGTGGGTGCGTGCGCCGAGAACCAGCGCGTGCTTGCCGTTTGGCAGAGCGATTGAGCGAATCGTGGCAACGTGGCCTTCGACAACAGGGGCCGAGAAGCCTGGAATGTCGGCGGCGTTGATGCTTGCCACGGTCTCGCCGATCAGGTCGGCCGCCTTGGCCCAACCCGAGCCCAAAGTCAGTGCGATGTCGTGCTTTGCGACGCCGGTGCGCTCAGCAATCAGCTGGGCAGCCTCGCGGGCAATGTCAAAAGGGTTCGCAGTTGGGTTTTCTAGTGGGTTAGTCATGTTTTTCAGTCTATTCACCCACCACAATAGAGAGGTGAGTTCGAATAAGAAAAAACAACACATCGTCATCATCGGCGGTGGCCCCGGCGGCTACGAAGCTGCCCTAGCCGGCATTCAGCTCGGCGCCCAAGTCACCCTCATTGAACGCAACGGAGTAGGTGGCAGCGCGGTGCTAACCGACGTTGTTCCGTCTAAGGCGCTCATCGCCACCGCAGAAGCTGCCTCGGCAGTTCGCGAGGCCACCGAACTCGGAATTCGTTTTAAGTCGGGTGGAAAATCGGTCACCCCTGAAATCGACATCGACTTTGGCGCAATCAACCAACGCCTGCTTCATATTGCCCGCGAGCAGTCGCGTGAACTCTCCGCCAATCTAACCTCACAGGGCGTGCGCATCATTCAGGGTTCGGGACGCCTCGACGGCAACCACCACGTGATCGCCACCCACGCCAACGGCGAAGAAGAGCGCATCGAAGCCAAAACCATCATCGTGGCCGTAGGCGCGCATCCGCGAACTCTGCCTGGTGCCACCCCAGACGGTGAGCGCATTCTCACCTGGCTCGATCTATACGACCTCACCGAACTGCCAGAGCACATGATCGTGGTGGGTTCTGGTGTCACCGGTGCCGAATTTGCCTCGGCATTCAGCGGGCTCGGATGTCAGGTGACGCTAGTTTCTTCTCGCGAAACGGTTCTACCGAGCGAAGACAGAGATGCCGCCACACTCATCGAGAGTGTGTTCAAAAAGAACGGGATGCAGGTGCTGAGCAAAGCTCGCGCCGAGTCTGCCGTAAACACCGGCAAGGGCGTCGAAGTGCACTTGGCCGATGGTCGGGTGATTCAGGGCTCGCACGTTCTGATCGCGGTCGGCGCCATTCCGAACACCACGGGGCTTGGTCTCGAAGAGGCCGGCGTTGAGCTCACCGAGTCTGGCCACATCGCGGTCAACCGAGTTGCTCGAACCAGCCGTGCCAATGTTTACGCGGTGGGCGACTGCACCGACTTCTTGCCACTGGCTTCGGTTAGCGCCATGCAGGGCCGCACAGCGGTGTTTCACACCATGGGCGATGTTGCCGCTCCAACCCAACTTCGCAACGTCGCAGCGAACGTTTTCACGGCACCAGAGATTGCTTCGGTCGGTTGGTCACAGGCGGCCATCGAAGCTGGCGAAGTCTTAGGTTCGATTCACAAGATCATGCTCGAGGCTAACCCTCGCGCCAAAATGTCGAACATCGAAGATGGCTTCATCAAGGTTTTTGCATCTACCTCGGGCACAGTCATCGGTGGCGTTGTAGTTGGGCCGAAGGCATCCGAGTTGATTTACCCAATCGCGCTGGCCGTCGAGAATCGCCTAACCGTTGACCAGGTTGCTAAGACGTTCGCGGTTTACCCATCGCTCAGCGGTTCAATTACCGAAGCCGCCAGGGCGTTGCACATTCCTAACGTTTAGTTCGTCGGCACACGCGAACCGAATAACTAATTTCTAATAGAACTTTGCCTGTGCCGGGTTGGCGATAAGGTCTGTGAAAGCAAGTTGGGCTCCGCCGATTTCAAGAATGCGCCCACCGAGTTCCGTGGTTCGAATCTGCACGTGCTCGCGTGAACCTGCCACGGCATTCTGACGCATCTTGCTCAAAAGCGAGTAGTCGTTGGCCTGATAGAGCGGCTGCAAAAAGCCGGATAGCAAAATGACCTGAGGATTAAAAATGTTGACCAGGGTGGCCAACGCATATCCCAAGGCTTGAATCTTCTTTTCTATGAGGCGAACAGCGCGAGGAGTGGTTGCAGACAAGATGGCGCGAGACAAATCGTCATCCTCTGGGTCATCAAGACCTAGTGCGTGAGCCAGATCATCTCGGTTAACCAGTGCTTCGAGTGTTCCTGCTAGGCCAAGCGAATCTACGCTTCTACTGTCCATGATTCGAATGTGACCGAGCTCACCCGCATATCCCCGAGAACCTCTTACGAGTTGATTATCAATGACGACGCCGCCACCGATACCGCCCGCTCCACCGAACAAATAAATGATGTCGCTAAAGCCTCGACCTGCACCAAAACTGCTCTCCGCTAAACACGCGAGCGATCCGTCGTTGTCAACCCAGACCGGCATTCGCAGTCTCTCTTGAAGTAGCGAACCGAACGGAACGTCCACCCATTTGAGCATCGAGCAGATTCGAACCGAGTTGTTTCGAACGTCGACCTGACCAGAGATTGCAACTGCAACTCCTACGAGCTTGTAGCCCTTTTTTAGTTGGCTTCGTATTTGCCCGATGCCTTGCTCAACCGCATCACAAACTTGTTCTGGGCTGGGATGGATGGGGGTAGCAATCCTTATGCGACTGGCAACCGTTCCGTTCATTCCGACTGCTGAGATAGTTGTCGAATGATGTCGAGGCGCAACGGTGATGGTAAAAATGTTGTCCGCTATCGATACGTTTACGCTCGGGCGTCCGACTCGGCGCAACTGCGGGCTCTCGCTCTCTGAGACCAGTTTGAGTTCGACGAGTTCACCGACAAGGTCAGAAATCGTGCTTCGGTTCAGCCCAGTTGCCGAAGTTAGGTCGGATCTTGAGATGGAGTTGTTTTTGTAGACGTATTCCAAAAGTGTGGACAGGTTGCCTTGGCGCAAATCATCGCGGTTTGAACCGCGAGCTTGCATTCCGCCCGGTGCGGGGCTGTTTAACTTGACCATTTCTCAAGCCTATCCATTTGGGCAATCTGCTGCCTAAGGGAACAAACTATAACAATCCCGTCACGAAGTGCTTTTCCAAGCATTTTCTATTTGTTGCCTGTGCCAACATAAACCCAACCTCTTTCTGAGGCTGACCACGCTGGTCAAACACCAAAACAAAAAGGAATGACAATGAAAAAGTCAGTACTAACCGCGGCAGTGGCTCTCGCTTCTGTTTCCGCGATGCTGCTAAGTGGTTGTTCGACCACCGCGGCTGGCGCTTCCCGCGCTTGCATCATCCTGCCTGACGCCGACAGCGGAACCCGCTGGGAGCCAGGCGACCGTCCAGCTCTTGAAGCTGCCCTGACCGACGCCGGATTCGAAGCAGACATCCAGAACGCTCAGAGCGACACCAGCAAGTACGCCACCATTGGTGACCAGATGCTGACCAAGGGTTGTGGCGTCATGATCCTGGTTGACTACCAGGGTGCCGGTGCTGCTGTTGCAGCCAAGGCAAAGGAGCAGGGCATCCCTGTTATCGCTTATGACCGTCCAATCGACGGAGCTGACTACTACGTGTCGTTCGACAACACCCGTGTTGGCGAGATGCAGGGTCAGACCATCCTCGATGGCCTAGCAGCCGCTGGCATCGACCCAACCAAGGCAAGCGTTGTCTTCTCGAGCGGTGACCCTGCCGACGGTAACGCCAAGATGTTCTACGACGGCGCAGTCTCTGTTCTCACCGCTGCCGGTGTAGTTCCAGCATTCGAAATGGCCGGAACTTGGGATGGTCCTACCGCTGGTACCGCGTTCGAGCAGGCTTACACCAAGCTCAATGGCAAGGTCGACGCTGTCCTCGCTCCGAACGACAACAACGCAGCCAACATCATCGCGATCCTCGACAAGAACGGCAAGACCGTTCCAATCTCGGGTCAGGATGCATCGGTCGCTGGTCTTCAGAACGTTCTTCTCGGCAAGCAGACTGCAACTGTCTACAAGCCATTCAAGATCGAGGCTGCTGCTGCTTCTGAACTAGCCATCCAGCTGCTAAAGGGCGAAACCCCAACCGTTGACAAGACTCTTGACGACGGCACTCCATTTGTCGCTCTCGACCCAGTATTGGTCGGTGCTGACAACGTCAAGGACGTAGTTGCCGCTGGTGACGCAAAGGCTGAGGACATTTGTACCTCAGCTGTTGCAGACGCCTGTGCAACACATGGTGTGAACTAGTAGTAATCCATTAGGTGGGCGGCTCACCGGGGAAACTCGGTGAGCCGCATCACTAATCGAAAGGAAATGTTGTGGAAGTCCCGGTAATCGAACTTCAAGACGTAAAGAAAAGCTTTGGCCCGGTAGAAGTTCTGAAGGGTATCGATTTTCGAGCCTACGCGGGGCGCGTTACCGCACTGGTCGGTGACAACGGTGCCGGTAAGTCGACCCTGATCAAGGGTCTCGCCGGTGTTCAGCCTTACGACTCGGGCACCGTGAAGTTCGACGGCGAAGTCGTATCTATCCACGCCCCTCGCCAGGCTGGTCACCTGGGCATTGAGGTTGTCTATCAAGACCTCGCACTTTGCGACAATCTAGACATCGTGCAGAACATGTTCCTCGGTCGCGAGGAAATCAAAAACCTGACCCTGAACGAAGCGGCCATGGAGCTTCAAGCCCAAAAAGCGCTCGAAAGCCTGTCCGTTCGAACGGTGAAGTCTGTTCGCCAAAAGGTTTCAAGTCTTTCTGGCGGTCAACGCCAAACCGTAGCAATCGCCAGATCTGTTTTGCGTCAGGCAAAACTAGTAATTCTCGACGAGCCAACCGCTGCTCTGGGCGTTGCTCAGACCGAGCAAGTATCGCGACTGGTTCGCACACTCGCCGACTCCGGCGTGGCCGTCATTATCATCAGCCACAACCTCGCCGATGTCTTCAAAGCTTGTGACGACATCTCGGTTCTCTATCTAGGCAAGATGGTTGCCTCCCTCAAGACCAAAGAGACAAACCAGGGCGAAGTCATTGGTTACATAACGGGACTAAAGACCATGGATGGAGTCGAACAATGAGCAACGTAAAGATCGCTACTGGGCACGAGGGTTCGGCTAAAGACCAAATCAATGCATACTTCCAACGAGTCAAATCTGGCGACATGGGTGCTTTGCCAGCCGTCGGTGCCCTTACTGTCCTCATCGGTATTTTTACCGCCGCTGCCCCGGAGTACTTCTTGCGACCACTAAACGTCGCAAACCTATTCGTTCAGGCCGCCGAGTTGACCATGCTCGCCGCCGCGATGGTTTTCGTCATCCTGCTTGCCGAGATCGACCTCTCCGCCGGTGTTACGGGCGGTGTTGCCATGGCTGTGATGTTCCTACTCCTCAGAGAAGGCATCGATTGGCCCATCGCGTTAATCGTGTCTCTGGTGGTTGGAGCTGCGATTGGATTTTTGATTGGTTTCTTTGTCGCGAAGGTCGGCGTCCCCTCTTTCGTGGTGACACTGGGATTGTTCCTGGGTTTCCAGGGACTCCAGCTGGTTATGTTGGGCGATGGAGGCCTCTTCAAGGTAGACGTCGCTCCAATCAACGCCATCATGAACGAGAATCTGCCGACCTGGCTTGGCTGGCTCGTGTTGATTGGTGGCCTCGCGTTGGGCATTCTGATTACCTTGCTAGACCGAGCGCGTCGAACCAAGAACGGTTTGCCAAATCGGCCTATTTCTCTAGTTGCTGCCAAGTACGGAGCGATGGCTGTTTTGGGTGGCATCATCGTCGCTGTCATGAATGTCAACCGAAGCGCTAACGCTTTCAAGCCCATCGAAGGTGTGCCGATTGTTATTCCAATCACTCTGGGTATCCTTCTGATCGGTGGCCTAATCCTTGACAGAACTCGTTTCGGCCGTCACCTCTATGCCGTGGGTGGAAACCCTGAGGCTGCTCGACGAGCCGGAATCAAAGTAGCGAAAATTCGCATCATCGCGTTCATCGTTTGTTCTGCTCTGTCGGTAATTTCAGGACTGTTCCACGTGTCTCGCCTTGGTGCAGTCGAAGCAACCGCAGGTCGAACAATCGTGCTCAGCGGTGTCGCTGCAGCCGTTGTCGGTGGTGTGAGCCTCTTCGGAGGCAAGGGCCGTCTGATGCACGCTGCTATCGGTGCCCTGGTGATCACCATCATCGCGAACGGACTCGGACTTCTTGGCTGGGATGCCGGAATGAACTTCTTGGTGACCGGTGGAGTTCTGATTCTTGCCGCCACCGTCGACGCACTTTCGCGCAAGCGGAGTTCGTCGTCTCAGATTCGCGTTTAGTTCCTTTCCTGAGAAAGATTCGAGCCCATCCGAATGGATGGGCTCGAATCTTTTGTGTCTCCGAGAGCTAGTTCGTAGAACTCTTCTTCTTAGCTCCGCCAGCCTTTTCGCTAACGGTCATCGCCTGAAGTCGACGCATCGCGTCATCGCCGGTGGCAATGTTTCCGTCAATGAAAATCGTGTTGCCAGCGCCCTCTTTAGCAGCGTCGCGAATGGTTTCGGTCCACATCGAGAAAGCCAAAAGTGCTGGGTCTAGGCCGTGCTTTTCGAGCAATTCGGCAGATTCGCCGAAGCCCTCGGCCAGCGCCTTGCGGAACATCGCCAAACCTTCACCGCGAAGACGAGCAGCGGTTGCCTCGTTCTCGGCGGCGATACGAATAGCGGCACCCTCAGCCTCGGCGGCCTTGGTGCGGGTGATGAGAAGAGCCTGACCTTCGGCCTCGGCAGCAATCTTCTGGTTGGTGGCAGCAACGATGCGTGCCATCGAGTCGGTGACCTCTTTGTCGAACGAAAGCTCGGTGATCTGCAGGTCGATAACGGTGTATCCCCAACCCGAAAGCTGTTCATCCAAGGTCGACTTGGCGTGGTTCACGATTTCGCCGCGAAGGCCAAGAACCTCAGATTGCAGGCGGGTGGCTACGAACTCGCGAACCGAAGCCTCAACTGCACTCAGCAGTGCGATGTCGAACGACCTCTGGTCGATGAACTTGAAGGCTACGGTCTTGACGGTCTCTGGCTCATGGTCGCTAACCGAGAAAATGACGGTGGCGGTGAAGTAAACCACGGCCTGGTCGTTGGTGATGGTTTTGAACTGAAGCTGCTCTGTGCGGTTCTGAATTTGCACGGTTCGGTTGATGCGCTCGATGAACGGAATCAGCATGTTTAGACCCGGGCGAAGCACACGCCGGTATTTTCCGAACAGGGTGACCACGGCAACGGTGGCCTGATTCACAACCTTGAATGAGGCCGCCAGCAAAAAGATGACGATGACGATGAGAATGAGGTTGACCACAATCGAGGTGAGGTCGGCAAGTGTGAAGGAGTCCATAGCCCAACGCTACCTGCTGGTAGCGACAAGCGAAAGGGGCTTAGACCTCGAACTCGAGAAGCACGGTTCCGGCCGGCACGGTTTCGCCAACCTTGCCCGCAATCGCCTTGATCTTGCCCGCACGGTGAGCGGTAAGCGGCTGCTCCATTTTCATGGCTTCTAGCACTACAACAAGTTCACCTTCGGCGACCTCTTGGCCGACCTCCACGGCAATCTTCACAACGGTCGACTGCATAGGTGCCTTGATTGCGTTGCCGCTCTGCCCTCCGCCGCTGACAGCGCCGGTGCCTTTGCGCTTAGGTGCCTTTGTGGTCTTGGATGCTCCGCCAGAGACGCCCAGGTGCGACGGCAACGACACTTCGATGCGCTTGCCACCGACCTCGACGGTGACGCTTGATCGTTCGGCCGGCTCGGCACCATCTTCGGCGATGCCGTTC
>JAURIU010000037.1 GCA_030832605.1 Rhodoluna sp.
ATTCGGGTTTCACCAACCCGTCGCGTTTCGCCAAACCGCGGCGGATGCTCAAGAACAGAATCAGAGCGGTGTAGCAAAGCAGCACCAAGAAGAACGGTTCTTCGAGCGGCAGTTCGGGGGCAAGCAGAATGCCGGTTAGGTGACCGGTTTGCCCGCGAAAGAAAATGCCAAGCACGATGCCTGCGACATCCCAGAGCAAAAAGAAGATCACGGGCAAAAACACGGCGGCGGCAGCGCGCATCCAGTTTTCAAAGAATGCGAGCTTGTAGCGGTAGTCGATGAGCGCGAGTCCGGTCAGTGAAAAAAGCAACACCGCCAGATAGGCGTAACTCAACGCAAGCCCTTCCAATCGGCGGCCGCTAGAGGCTTGATTTCGTGTTCGGTTGGTCCAGCTGAAGTGTCGCCGATGAGCTTTTTGTAAACCAGTTCGGCACCGATCAGGCACATCGGAAGACCGATGCCAGGAATCGAGTGGTGACCGGCGTAGTAGAGCCCCTTGACCTTCTTGCTGAAATTCTTCGGCCTGAAGAAGGCGCTTTGGCGAAGGGTGTGGGCCATGCCGAGCGCGGTGCCCGACCAGGCGTTTAGCTCGCTGACGAAGTCTTGCGGTGCCATGATGCGGCGAACCACGATGCGTTCGGCGAGGTCTGGAATCTCACACCAGTCGGCAATCTGGCCGATGATGCGGTCGGCGGCAGCCTCGACGGCTGGATCGCCCGAACCGTTGATGCCACCCTTGCCAATGCTTGGGTCGGCGGCCACCGGCACGAGAACGAACAGGTTCTCGTAACCCTCTGGCGCAACGCTCGGGTCGGTGACGCTCGGTGCACAAACGTAAAGCGAGGCTGGGTTCGGCACCTTGCGCTTGCCGTCGGCCTTGTGGAACACCTCGTCGAAGTTTTTGGTCCAGTCATCGGCATAAACCAGGGTGTGGTGGTCAAGTTGTGGCAGACGACCCTTGACACCTAAGAACAACAGCATGGCTGACGGGCCGGGAACCTTGTTCTCCCACCACTTCTCGGGCAGGGTCTGGTTCTCTGGTTCGAGCAGCTGAGTTTCGATGTGGTGCAGGTCAGCATTACCAACCACGACATCGGCTGGGTAGAACACGTCGCCCACCATCACGCCGGTGACGTGTGGTTTGCCCTTGGTCTCAACCGGGATCTCACCGATCATGTCGAGCTCGTTCGGGCTGGCCGAGGTGACGATCTTGGTCACCTTCGAGTTGGTGTGAATAACAGCTCCGTGCTTTTTGGCCAGACGCTCGACGGCCTCGATGATCTTGTAGAAACCACCCATCGGGTAGAACACGCCAACGTTCATGTCTACGTGGGTCATCAGGTGGTACATGCTCGGGGTGTCATACGGGGATGCTCCCAGGAACACTGCCGGAAAGTTCAAGATCTTCTGCAGACGTTTGTCGCTCACGTGACCGGCGGCAAACTTTGAAAGCGGAGTCAGCAGGTGCTTGATGAAGCGACCAGCTTTGGCCACGACCTCTGGGTGAACGAAAGACTTGGCGTTTTCGAAGTTTGTGTAGAGAAAGTGCTTGATCGAAAGCCTGTAGGCATCTTCGGCCGAGTCGACGTAACGCTGAAGGGCGTCACCCGCACCAGGCTCGATCGATTCGAAGAGTTTCTTATTTTCGGCCAGAGACTCGCGAATCATCAGCTTCTCGTCGTAGCCCTCGTTGCGGGTCTGGTACATCGGGTCGAGGCGCTTTAGGTCTAGTTCGGCAGCGGCCGAAGTGCCCATCAACTTGAAAAACTGGTCGAAGGCGTCTGGCATGAGGTACCAAGATGGCCCCATGTCGAAGGTGAAGCCGTCTTTTTCCCAAATGTAGGCACGCCCACCCACGCGCTCGCGGGCTTCGAGAACGGTCACCTTCATGCCGGCCTTCGCCAAGATTCCAGCAGTCGCCAGTCCGGCGATACCTCCACCGATTACAACTGCGGTCTTTTGGCTCACTTTGGCACTACTCCGATCCATGCCTTCAGAAGTAGAAGGGCTTTTTGGGGGCTTGAAACGCTGATACGAGTTCTAATCACGTCGGGGGCGGGAGTGTTCCCGATTTTGTTGTTGAGTGCTTCGAAGAGGGTGTGAGCGGCTACTACGGCTCGACGCGACTCACTGGGCAGAAGAGGTAGAGCGCTCGCCGAGATTGCCAATTCAGCACGGATGTCTTCGACAATCGCCGTCTTCTGCTCTTCGGTTAGCGCACCGGGAGAGACGCCAGGAAAGTAGGAGCGACCCAGTTTGTTCGAATCTGCACTCAGGTCGCGCAAGAAGTTGACCTTTTGAAATGCCGAACCCAGCGCGCGTGCGCCAGCAATCATCTTGTCGCGGTCTTTTTTCGTCACCTTGTGACCCAGTAAGAAAGCATTTAGGCACATGAGCCCGACAACTTCGGCCGAACCGTAGACATACTGCTCGAACGATCGCTGGTCGTGACGGGTTTTCCAAAGATCCATGCGCATCGACTCAAAAAATGGGCGGATGATGTCGCGACCAAAGCCGCAGGTGTTTGCGGTGTGGGCAAATGCGTGAACGATGAGGTTGGTGCTGAACCGCTCATCGAGCGAACGATAGGTTTCACGCTCTAGATCGTTGAGCGAACCGTTCGGGTCTACCGAACCTCCGGTTGCCTTGGCTTCGGCAGCAGAACCGTCAACCACTTCGTCGGCAACGCGAACCAACGCATAAATGTTTTCAACGTGACGACGCACTGGCGGGGCAAGTAGTTTCGAAGCCAATCCAAATGAAGTCGAATAGGTTCGAATGACTTCTGACGATGCACGCTCGGCAGCGCGAAGGTATAGCGACAGCCCGGTTGGGGTAGAAGTGGTGTCTTTGTTGCTCACCCTTTCAGGCTACATCCTTTTGTAGGGCTGTAAACTTGGGCTATGACGAACCACATGAAGCCACGCAGCCACGTCGTTACCGATGGCATCGAACGCGCTCCAGCACGAGGCATGCTCCGTGCCGTAGGAATGGGCGATGAAGACTGGGTAAAGCCTCAAATTGGCATCGGTTCTTCTTGGAATGAGCTAACCCCCTGCAACCTTTCGCTAGACCGTCTGGCAGACGCAGTAAAGAATGGCGTGCACGCTGCCAACGGTTTTCCGATGAAGTTCGGCACCATCTCGATCTCTGACGGCATTTCGATGGGTCATGAGGGAATGCACTTCTCGCTTGTTTCTCGCGAGGTCATCGCCGACTCGGTCGAAACCGTGATGCAGGCCGAGCGCCTCGATGGTTCGGTTCTTCTAGCCGGTTGTGACAAGTCGTTGCCGGGAATGCTTATGGCTGCCGCTCGCCTCGATCTAGCATCCGTGTTCTTGTATGCCGGTTCGATCGCGCCAGGCTGGGTCAAGCTCACCGACGGCACCGAAAAAGAAGTCACCATCATCGACGCCTTCGAAGCAGTCGGCGCCTGCAAAGCGGGCAAGATGTCACTCGAAGACCTAGACCGCATCGAACGAGCTATTTGCCCGGGCGAAGGCGCGTGTGGTGGCATGTACACCGCAAACACCATGGCTTCAATCGGTGAAGCTCTCGGCATGAGCCTGCCAGGTTCGGCCGCGCCACCCTCGGCAGACCGCCGTCGCGACGTGTGGGCGCACCGTTCGGGTGAAGCGGTTGTGAACCTGATTGACAAGGGCATCACCGCTCGAATGATCATGACCAAGAAGGCTTTCGAAAATGCCATCGCGGTTTTGATGGCTCTCGGCGGCTCAACCAACGCTGTTCTGCACTTGCTTGCCATCGCCCGCGAAGCCGACGTTGATCTAAATCTTGACGATTTCAACCGTATCTCCGACAAGGTTCCGCACCTTGGCGACCTCAAGCCTTTCGGCCAGTTCGTGATGGCCGACGTCGACCGCGTGGGCGGCATCCCAGTTGTCATGAAAGCTTTGCTCGACGCTGGCATGATGCACGGCGACGCACTAACCGTTACCGGCAAAACTGTTGCCGAGAACCTAGCTTCGATCAACCCACCAGACCCTGATGGCAAGATCATCCGCGCAATGGCAGACCCGATTCACCGCATCGGTGGCATCAACGTTTTGCGTGGCTCGATGGCTCCTGAAGGTGCTGTGGTCAAGACCGCAGGTTTCGATCTCGAAGAATTCACCGGCCCAGCACGCGTGTTCGACCGGGAAGCAGCTGCCATGCAGGCTCTAACCGATGGTCAGATTAAGGCCGGCGACGTCGTTGTGATTCGCTACGAAGGCCCGAAGGGTGGCCCGGGTATGCGCGAGATGCTCGCCATCACCGGCGCCATTAAGGGTGCGGGTTTGGGCAAGGATGTTCTACTATTGACTGACGGACGATTCTCAGGCGGCACAACCGGCCTTTGCATCGGCCACATAGCACCAGAGGCCACCGAAGGTGGACCAATTTCTCTGGTGCGCGATGGAGACTTGATTCGAGTTGACATCGCAGCTCGTTCGCTCGAACTACTCGTTGAGCCAGAAGAGTTGGAAACCCGAAAAGCAGACTGGGTTCCTCTGCCACCGCGCTACACACGCGGTGTACTCGCGAAATTCACCAAGGTGGTGCGCTCGGCATCTGAGGGCGCTTACTG
This sequence comes from Rhodoluna sp., assembly GCA_030832605.1. Classification (GTDB taxonomy): domain Bacteria; phylum Actinomycetota; class Actinomycetes; order Actinomycetales; family Microbacteriaceae; genus Rhodoluna. The sequence continues at coordinate 4,589 of JAURIU010000037.1, forward strand.
CGGTTAATTCAGTTCAACTTAGTGTCGCAAGACATGCAAACGAGGAAGTAACCAAATGTCAAACGAGGTTCTTACCGGGGCTCAGGCTGTTATTCGCAGCCTAGAACTACTCGGTGTCGATACCGTCTTTGGACTGCCCGGTGGCGCGATTCTGCCCACCTATGACCCACTGATGGATTCCAAAATTATTCGCCACATCCTGGTTCGTCACGAACAGGGTGCTGGTCACGCCGCCGAAGGTTATGCCTCTTCCAGTGGCAAGCTCGGCGTTTGCATCGCAACATCAGGCCCTGGTGCAACAAACCTGGTAACTGCAATCGCGGATGCGCACATGGACTCGGTTCCGCTGCTTGCCATCACCGGCCAGGTGGGTTCTCACCTAATCGGAACCGATGCATTCCAAGAGGCAGACATCGTGGGCATCACCATGCCAATCACCAAGCACTCGTTTTTGGTCAGCAACCCGGCCGATGTTCCGAGAGCCATTGCCGCAGCGGTTTTGATCGCAACCACCGGCCGCCCAGGCCCCGTTTTGGTTGACATTACCAAAGACGCTCAGGTGAAAACCGCCGAGTGGGTCTGGCCACCAAAGATTGACCTACCTGGCTACAAGCCGGTGACCAAGCCGCATGGCAAGCAGATTCAAGCCGCTGCAAACCTGATCAAAGAATCGAAGAAACCGATTCTTTACGTCGGTGGCGGCGTGATTCGCGCTGGTGCTCACAAAGAGTTGCTAAAGCTCGCCGAACTAATCGGCGCTCCGGTGACCACGACACTCATGGCTCGTGGCGCATTTCCAGACTCGCACGAACAGCACCTAGGCATGCCGGGTATGCACGGCACCGTTCCTGCGGTCACCGCGCTGCAAAAGGCAGACCTACTGATCACCCTTGGTGCTCGCTTCGACGACCGCGTAACCGGTGACGTCAAATCGTTCGCTCCAAATGCCAAGGTGATTCACGTTGACATTGACCCAGCCGAAATTGGCAAGATTCGATTCGCCGATGTTCCAATCGTTGGAGATGCCAAAGAGGTAATCACCGAACTTACCGACGAACTGGCTAGCAGCCTAAAGGGCAAGAAGCCAGAGATCGGCGAGTGGTGGAAATTCTTGAACGGCCTTCTTGAGCGATATCCACTCGGATTCACCGAGCCTGAAGACGGCAAGCTTTCGCCACAGTACGTGATTCAGCGCATCGGCGAACTAAGCGGGCCAGAAGCGGTCTACGCTGCCGGCGTTGGCCAGCACCAGATGTGGTCGGCTCAGTTCATCAAGTACGAGCGCCCAAACTCCTGGCTCAACTCAGGTGGTGCCGGAACCATGGGTTACTCGGTTCCTGCGGCCATGGGTGCCAAAGTTGCTGAACCGGATCGACTCGTTTGGGCAATCGACGGAGACGGCTGTTTCCAGATGACCAACCAAGAGTTGGCGACCTGCACGATCAACAACATTCCGATCAAGGTTGCCATCATCAACAACTCTTCGCTCGGTATGGTTCGTCAGTGGCAAACCCTGTTCTACAACAAGCGCTACTCCCACACCGATTTGAACACCGGAACCGACACCGTCATGGTTCCCGACTTCGTCAAGTTGGCCGAAGCCTACGGATGTCTCGGCATTCGTGTTGAAAAAGAAGAAGAAATTGATGCTGCCATCAAGCTCGCCATCGAAACCAACGACCGCCCAGTGGTGATCGACTTCATAGTCGGTCGTGACGCCATGGTTTGGCCGATGGTTGCTGCCGGGCTCTCGAATGACGAGGTTCAGTACGCTCGCGATGCAGCCCCGGTTTGGGACGGTGAGGAGTAAACATGTCAACCCACGTTCTCTCTCTTCTAGTAGAAGACAAGCCGGGCCTGCTAACCCGCGTTGCCGGTCTCTTCTCGCGCCGGGGCTTCAACATTGAGTCACTCGCGGTAGGAGCATCCGAGCTCGAAGGTCTTAGCCGAATCACCGTCGTGGTGACCGTCGAAGGTGCCCCGCTCGAGCAGGTGACCAAGCAGCTGAACAAGCTCATCAACGTGATCAAGATCGTCGAACTCGAGCCAGATTCGGTTCAGCGCGACCACATGTTGATCAAGGTGAAAACCGATGCCTCAACGCGCTCGCAGGTGCTTGAAGCGGTAACCTTATTCAGAGCTCGCGTCATCGACGTCGTGAGTGATGCTTTGATCATTGAAGTGACCGGCGACACTGCAAAGTGCGCGGCCTTCGTCAAAATTCTCGAACCTTTCGGCATCAAAGAATTGGTGCAGTCTGGCGTCTTGGCTATGGGCCGTGGGTCTAAGTCGATCACCGAGAAGGTAAACAAGTAAAGCTTCGGGTCGAGACATCGACTCGTTTTGTGTTGCAAACGAAAAACAAACAAGGAGAAATCTAAAGTGGCTGAAATCTTTTATGACAAAGATGCCGACCTAGCTCTGATTCAGGGCAAGAAGGTCGCAGTTATCGGTTATGGCTCGCAGGGCCACGCTCACTCGCTCAACCTTAGAGACTCGGGAGTGCAAGTTGTTGTTGGACTTCAGCCGGGTTCGAAGAGCAAGGCTGTTGCCGAAGAGGCTGGCCTCAAGGTGCTCACCCCTGCTGAGGCTTCGGCGTGGGCTGACGTCATCATGATTCTTACCCCAGACCCAGTTCAGCGTCACGTTTACGCTTCAGACATCGCATCAAACCTAAGCGCTGGCAAGGCACTTGTTTTCGGTCACGGTTTCTCGATTCGTTTCGGCTTCATCAAGCCGCCAGCCGATGTTGACGTGTTCCTAGTGGCTCCTAAAGGCCCGGGTCACCTAGTTCGTCGCGAGTACATCGGCGGCAAGGGTGTTCCAAACCTGATCGCCGTTGAGCAAGACGCAACCGGTGGCGCATTCGAGCTAGCACTTAGCTACTCGAAGGCAATCGGTGGAACCCGTGCCGGCACCATCAAGACCACCTTCACCGAAGAAACCGAGACCGACCTGTTCGGTGAGCAGGCTGTTCTTTGTGGTGGCGCTTCGCAGCTCGTCATGTATGGCTTCGAGACTCTAACCGAAGCTGGTTACCAGCCAGAGGTTGCCTACTTCGAGGTTCTTCACGAGCTAAAGCTCATCGTTGACCTTATGTACGAAGGCGGCATTGCCAAGCAGCGCTGGTCGGTTTCGACCACTGCCGAGTATGGCGACTACGTTTCAGGCCCACGCGTCATTGGCCCAGAGGTCAAGGAGCGCATGAAAGAAGTTCTAGCCGACATCCAAGACGGCACCTTTGCGAACCGCTTCATTGCTGACCAGGATGCTGGCGCGCCAGAGTTCAACGCACTTCGTGCCAAGGGTGAGGCTCACCCAATCGAGAAGGTTGGCCGCGAACTGCGCAAGCTGTTCTCGTGGTTACGCAAGAGCGACAACGAGGGCGACTTCGTTGAGGGCTCGGCTGCTCGCTAGTCAAACGTTTTATCGGAAGACCCGTCACTTAGGTGGCGGGTTTTCTAATTGAGGTCGATTTCGACGAGCGGTCTGGCTTTGACCTGCTTGACGAAGTCGGCCTCTTCTTTTGCCCAGTCGCTTTCGGTGACGAACTGAACGTTTACAGCGCGACCAAGGTAGCTTTCGATTCGAGCGGCGGCCCGCGACGCCTCGATGCGGTTCACATAGCCGACTAGCAAAAGGTCAACCTCGTGTGGGTCTGGACCAACCTCACGTTTGAGGCGAGAAGCCCAGGCCCCAAAGAGAAACGCGTGTTCTATTCCATCCACGCCATAAAGAGCAGCCGGCAAAACCGCGGCCGGGCCATACGAATAGGCGATGATTTGCTTGATCGAGTCGAACAGCAGGTGGGTGCGGTTCACTTGAACGAGCTTGGCTCGGCCAAAGGTCTTGGCAGTAACGATGCGGTCGTCGAGCAATCGATCAACCTCACGCATCGCGGTTGGCACGCTGGTGCGGGCGAACCTGGCCAGATCAGAGATGCTGAATCCCTCGTCAGGGTTCATGAAAAGCTGCGCCAAAATCAGCCCCTGAGTGTCGCTGCGAAGCAGGGGAGATAGCGCCGGTTTCTCTTGTTTCATTTATCGAAACATAACGCACGTTTATTGAAAAAGTCAATGCGTGTCGTTCGTTTTTGTTGGCATACACTCGAAAATACGCTCCGAGGTCGTAGCCACTTTGCTCCCAATTCGAGCCCTAGCCGAGCATCCACGCAAGAAGGAAACCATGTCTAAGCCAGTCGTTCTAATCGCCGAAGAGCTATCGCCTGCAACAGTTGAAGCGCTTGGTCCTGACTTTGAAGTCATCAATGTTGACGGCACCGACCGCACTGCACTGCTCAAGGCCCTAGCCAATGCAGACGCCATCTTGGTTCGTTCGGCCACTCAGGTAGACGCCGAGGCGATCGCGGCCGCGCCAAAGCTCAAGGTTGTCGCCCGTGCCGGTGTGGGCCTGGACAACGTAGACATCAAGGCGGCAACAACTGCGGGTGTGATGGTAGTCAACGCGCCAACCTCAAACGTGATCTCGGCAGCAGAGCTTGCCATCTCACAGATGCTTGGCCTAGCTCGTCACATTCCAGACGCCAACCACTCGCTAAAGGCTGGCGAATGGAAGCGTTCGCAGTTCACCGGCATCGAACTCTATGAAAAAACCATCGCCATAATCGGTCTCGGCCGAATCGGTAGCCTCGTTGCCGAACGCCTGCGAGGTTTCGGTGCCACTTTGATCGGCTACGACCCTTACGTGACTCCAGCGCGCGCCGAGCAGATGGGCGTCGAGCTAGTCTCGCTCGAAGAGGCCATGAAGAGCGCCGATTTCATCACCATTCACATTCCAAAAACTCCTGAAACCACAGGGCTAATTGGGAAAGAGCAATTCGCTGTTGCTAAGCGGGAGCTGCGCATCGTGAATGCCAGCCGTGGCGGAATCATTGACGAGGATGCGCTTTTTGAGGCACTCGACAAAGGCGTCATCGCGGGTGCGGGTCTCGATGTTTTCGTCAAAGAACCGCCGACCGGCTCACCGCTTTTGGAGCTAGACAACATCATCGTGACACCTCACCTTGGAGCATCCACTGATGAGGCTCAAGAGAAGGCTGGCATCTCGGTGGCCAAGTCGGTTCGTTTGGCTCTTGCCGGCGACCTAGTGCCAGACGCCGTGAACGTGGCAGGTGGCAACATCGACGCTTCGGTCAAGCCAGGTATCTCGCTCATGGAAAACATGGGTCAGATTTTGTTCGGTCTCTCTGGTGGCAACGTTGCGGCCATCGAGGTTGAGGTGCGCGGTGAAATCGCCGCTCATGACGTGACAGTGCTCAAACTCGCGGGGTTGAAGGGCTTCTTCGAGAACGCCGTGACCGACCAGGTTTCTTATGTGAACGCGCCGTTGCTCGCCGAGCAGCGCGGTGTCGACGTGAAACTTGTGGTCGATTCGCGCAGCGACGAATACCGCAACGTGACCAGCATCAAGGCAACGTTGGCCGACGGAACCACGGCTTCGGTTTCGGGCACCGTCATCGGCCCGAAGTTGGCGCAAAAGATTGTTGCTATCAACGGATATGAAGTTGAGTTGGCCATGGCCGAGCACCTAGTGCTCATGGTCTATGGCGACCGCCCAGGCATCGTGGCTGTTTACGGTCAGGCATTTGCCGAGGCCGGCGTG